>QOAV01000098.1 GCA_003972845.1 Gammaproteobacteria bacterium | reverse complement strand
GCCAGGCGGGCTTTTTGTACGAGATCCTCCAGCGCCACGATAATCGCTTTGGTTTTGGTTTTTACATGCGCGGCTTGCATGGCTTCGGCCAGCAAATCTTCGGGCAAATCCAGCGTTGTTCTCATCAGCTCACTATTTTATATGCATATTTTTCTATAGTAATGCATATCCGCGCCATTGCAAAGGACGGATAAATCCGCCCCTCAATGCCTGAAATGCCTCATCCCGGTAAACACCATGGCCATGTCTGCTTCATCGGCAGCGGCGATGACTTCTTCATCGCGCATGGAGCCGCCGGGTTCGATGACGGCGCGGATACCGGCTTCGGCGGCGGCGTCGATGCCGTCGCGGAAGGGGAAGAAGGCGTCGGATGCCATGACCGAGCCTTTGACGGTCAGTCCGGCCAGTTCGGCCTTGATGCCGGCGATGCGGGCGGAGTTGATGCGGCTCATCTGACCCGCGCCGACGCCGATGGTCATGTTGTCCTTGCAATAGACGATGGCGTTGGATTTGACGAATTTGGCGATTTTCCAGGCGAACAGCAGGTCGCGCATTTCGTCTTCGGTGGGCTGACGTTTGGTGACGACTTTCAGTTCGTTGTACAGGGCCAGGTCGGCGTCCTGTACCAGCAGGCCGCCATTGACGCGCTTGAAATCAAGTCTTGGCGCGGGCTCGCCCCATTCGCCGCATTCCAGCAGGCGCACGTTCTTCTTCGCGGCCACCACGTCCACCGCGTCGGCGCTGATTTTCGGCGCGATGATGACTTCCACGAACTGGCGGTCGATGATGGTCTTGGCGGTATGGGCGTCGAGTTCGCGGTTGAAGGCGATGATGCCGCCGAAGGCTGATTCCGGGTCGGTGGCGTAGGCACGGTCATAGGCGGCGGTGATATCGTCAGCCAAGGCTACGCCGCAGGGGTTGGCGTGTTTGACGATGACACAGGCGGGGCTGTCGTCGAATTGCTTGACGCATTCCAGCGCGGCATCGGTGTCGCCGATGTTGTTGTAGGACAGTTCCTTGCCCTGAAGTTGCTTTGCGGTGGCGATGCAGGCTTCCCTGATGTCGGGTTCGGTATAGAAGGCGGCGTTTTGGTGCGGGTTTTCGCCGTAACGCATGGTTTGCGCCTTTTTGAACTGGGCGTTGAAGGTGCGCGGGAAACCTTCGGCCTTGCCTTCGCCGTTTTCCAGGATGGTGCCCAGATAATTGGCGATGAGACCGTCATAGAGAGCGGTATGCTCGAAGGCTTTGGTGGCCAGTTCAAAACGGCGTTTGGGCGACAGACTGCCGTCGCCAGCTTCCAGCTCGGCTTCCACGCGCGGGTAGTCTTTCGGATCGACCACTATGGCAACATCATTGTGGTTTTTTGCCGCCGAGCGGATCATGGTGGGGCCGCCGATATCGATGTTTTCGATGGCGGTGGCAAGGTCGCAGCCGGGTTTGGCAACGGTTTCCTCGAATGGGTAGAGATTCACAACCACCAGATCAATGGCCGGGATGCCGTGTTCCGCCATGATATCGTCATCCGTGCCGCGTCTTCCGAGTAATCCGCCATGAATCTTCGGGTGCAGGGTTTTCACCCGGCCGTCCATCATTTCCGGGAAGCCGGTGACTTCGGAAACTTCCTTCACGGGAATACCTGCATCGGCAAGCATTCTGGCGGTGCCGCCGGTGGAAAGTATCTCAACGCCGAGGCCGTCGAGAAAACGGGCGAAATCCAGCACGCCGGATTTGTCAGACACGCTGATCAGCGCGCGCGCGATTTTTTTCATGTGACCCCTGATGCAGAAACAAAAACGGCCCCGATTATACGGGGCCGTGTGCGAGCTGAACAGACGTTGATTATTCCAGATGGTAAAGAGCCATCTTCTTGCGCAGGGTATTGCGATTGATGCCCAGCCAGCGCGCCGCCTGGCTCTGGTTGCTGCCGGTGTATTCCAGAACGGTGTCCACCAGCACGGATTCCACCTGCGACATGACCAGATCGTGCATATCCACCGGGTCTTCGCCATCGAGATCATCAAAATATTTTTCCACGATGTCGCGGGTTACCATGGCCAGCATGCCGCGTCGATCAATGATGCCGCTGCGGCGCTCGGGCATGTCAGGCGGTGGGCCGAGGTTGACTTTACGGCGGCCCTGGTTGCTGCGTCTGGTCTGGATAGTCATGCTGCTTTCTCCTTCTTTTGGTTGCCCTTTGACACGCTGGACAGAAACTCGCGCACCAGTTCTATTTGGCGTGTCGTCTCGCTGGTTTGAAGGATGTGGCTTCGAATGCTGTCAAAGCCGGGTGAATCCTTCAGGTACCAGACAATATGCTTTCGCGCTATGCGTACACCTGCTCGCGATCCATAAAACCGGTGAACGGCAGTGATATGGTCCAGCACGGTGCGCAGAAGCATATCCCCCTCTGTAGATGATACCATGTCTTTTTCAAGTTTGTTTACTATCTGCCTAAAGACCCATGGCCTGCCTCTTGCCGCTCTGCCTATCATTATCCCATCCGCGCCGGTATATTGCAGTACATTCTGACTATTTTCTAGGCAGATGTCGCCATTGGCAATGACAGGTATTCCAACTGCGGATTTGACTTGCCGGATGGTGTCGTATTCCGCCTCGCCGCGATACATGTCAGAACGCGTACGGCCATGAACCGTCAGCGCCTGTACGCCAACAGTTTCCGCCAGGGCGGCTATCTCCGCGGCATTGCGGTTTTTACGGTCCCAGCCGGTGCGCATTTTTAAGGTCACCGGCGCGTCCACGGCATCGACCACGGCATCGAGAATGGCCTCGATCCGTGCTTCATCCCTCATCAGCGCGGAACCTGCCGCCACGTTACACACCTTTCGCGCCGGGCAACCCATGTTGATGTCTATTATTTGAGCGCCCATGGCCAGGGCATTTTTCGCTGCATTCGCCATTTCCAGCGGCTCGGTGCCGGCAATCTGCACAGCGATGGGCGCCATTTCTCCGGAAAAGTCCATGCGCTTCCGGGATTTTTGCGTGTTCCACAAATGCGCCTGCGACGTGGTCATCTCCGAAAAAGCCAGTTCCGCGCCAAAGCTTCGGCACAGCTGACGAAAAGGCTTGTCCGTAATTCCCGACATGGGGGCAAGAAACAGGCCGTGTTTGAAATGATAGGGGCCAATATGCATGGGCGGAGTTTAGCGAAAAATCATTTTCAACCCTACCGCAAC
>QOAV01000034.1 GCA_003972845.1 Gammaproteobacteria bacterium | reverse complement strand
GGATTTGCCCCGCAAGTACGGGCAAAGGAAGTCCGACTATTATCGCTCCTCCGATTAGGATTATTTCCGTAAAACTGTCCGCAAGAAGATAGGTCACCACCTTTCTTAAATTGTCAAAAATTACCCTTCCCTGCTCCACAGCGCGCACAATAATCTTAAAATTATTGTCGAGAATTATCATATCGGAGGCCTCTTTTGCGACATCCGTGCCGGCACCCATGGCTATGCCTATATCCGCTTTTTTGACTCGTTGACCATCGAAGACATTCCTCTGGTGGGCGGCAAGAACGCTTCACTGGGCGAAATGTACCGTGAGTTAACGCCCCAGGGCATCAAGGTGCCGAACGGCTTTGCCGTTACCGCCCAGGCCTATCGCTATACGCTGGACCGGGCCGGAGCCTGGGACAAGTTGCACGCGGCGCTGGATGATCTTGACCCGGATGACGTACAGGATCTGGCGCGTCGCGCCGCGAAAGCGCGGGATATCGTCTATTCCGCGCCGCTGCCGGACGACCTGCGCGAGGAGATGCTGGCGGCCTACCGTCAGTTGCTTGCCGAATACGGTGAGGAAATGAGCGTTGCCATACGCAGTTCGGCCACGGCGGAAGACCTGCCCACCGCCAGCTTCGCCGGTCAGCAGGACACCTATCTCAACATCAGCGGCGAAGCCGAATATCTGGACGCCTGCAAACGCTGCTTCGCCAGTCTGTTTACCGACCGCGCCATTCATTACCGCATCGATCAGGGTTTTGACCATTTCAAGATTGGCCTGTCTGTGGGCGTGATGAAAATGGTGCGATCCGATCTGGCGGCGTCCGGCGTCATGTTCTCCATCGATACAGAAACCGGTTACAGTGACGTGGTGTTCATCACCGGCGCCTACGGGCTGGGGGAAAACGTGGTGCAGGGCGCGGTGGATCCGGACGAGTTCTATGTACACAAACCCACCTTCGAAAAAGGCTATCGCGCCGTGCTAAGGCGCAATCTGGGCGAGAAAAAAATCAAAATGATCTATCGCCACGGCCGCACCCGCGAGCCGGTGCGTAATGTGCCGACGCCGAAAGCGGATCGCCAGCGTTACTGCATTCCTGATGAGGACGTGCTGAAACTGGCGGACTATGCCATCAAGGTGGAAAAGCACTACAGCGGACAGGCCGGTTACGACAAACCCATGGACATGGAATGGGCCAAGGACGGGCTGGACGGCGAGTTGTACATGGTGCAGGCGCGGCCGGAAACCGTGGCCTCGCAGCAAACAGGCGCGGTGCTGGAGGAATTCCGCATTAGCAGTAAAACGCCAAAGCCGCTGGTGACTGGCCGCGCGGTGGGTGGCCGCGCCGCCAGCGGCGAAGCCCGCGTGATTACCGATCTTTCCGGTTTGCACAAGTTCAAGGCCGGAGAAGTGCTGGTGTCCGACACCACCACGCCGGACTGGGAGCCGGTGATGAAAATTGCCGCCGCCATCGTCACCAATCGCGGCGGTCGCACCTGCCACGCGGCGATCATCGCGCGCGAGCTGGGCATCCCCGCCGTGGTGGGCTGCGGCAATGCCACGGAAAAAGTGCAGGACGAAGCAGAAGTTACTGTCTCCTGTGCCGAGGGCGATGTGGGTCGCGTTTACCCCGGCAAGGTGCCGTTTGAAGTGATCCGCACCGATCTGGGTGAGGTGGAAATGCCAAAAACGCAAATCATGCTGAATCTGGGCAATCCCGAAATTGCCTTCAAAACCAGCTTTTTGCCCAATAACGGCGTCGGCCTGGCGCGCATGGAATTCATCATCAACGAATACATCAAGGCGCATCCCATGGCCTTGCTGTACCCGGACAAGGTAAAGAAAAAAGCGCGCAAACAAATCGAAAAACTCACGCGCGGCTACGCCAGCAATGAAGAATTCTTCATTCAGAGGCTGGCCGAGGGCGTGGGCACCATCGCGGCGGCGTTCTACCCCAAGCCGGTGGTGGTGCGGTTGTCTGACTTCAAAACCAACGAATACGCCACCATGCTCGGCGGGCGTGAATTCGAGCCGGAAGAATCCAACCCGATGATCGGTTTTCGCGGCGCGGCGCGCTACACCCACCCGGATTTCGAGCAGGCATTCGCCATGGAATGCGCCGCCATGAAACGCGTGCGCGACGACATGGGCCTGACCAATGTCAAGCTGATGGTGCCGTTCTGCCGCCGGGTGGCGGAAGGCGAGAAAGTGCTGGCGGTGATGGCGAAATATGGCCTTGAGCGCGGCAAAAACGATCTGGAAATCTATGTCATGTGCGAAATTCCCAACAACGTCATCCAGATCGACGCCTTCGCCAAACTGTTCGACGGCTTCTCCATCGGCTCCAACGACCTCACCCAGCTTACCCTCGGCGTGGATCGCGATTCCGAGATCGTCGCCTTCGATTACGACGAGCGCGACGATGGCGTGAAGGAAATGATTCGCCTCGCGGTGGAAGGCTGCAAGCGTAATGGCGTGCATTCCGGACTGTGCGGACAGGCGCCGTCGGATTACCCGGAAATGGCGGAGTTCCTGGTGCAGACCGGTATCGACTCCATGAGTCTGAACCCCGACACGGTAATAAAAACCATCCCGGTGGTGCTGGCGGCGGAAAACAAAAAGAGCTGACGGCCGGGCTCGTGTATTGCGCTGATGAGGATTGCCGGGCCTTGCCCTTGTCTGAATCGCTGCGGCCGCGGCGGGTTCGTTTTGTGTCCATGCTGACCAAGAATCGCGCCGATTCCTGATGGACCTGATCAACTGGTTGCTGGTTATTGTCGTCGTTACCGTGGCGGTTTTCGACTTCACCAATGGTTTCCACGACGCGGCGGATATGGTGGCGACGGCGATTGCGTCCTATGCCATGCGCCCGTCGGTGGCGATTGCCATCGTCAGCGCGTTTACCCTGCTGGGGCCATTTGTCATGGGTCTGGCGGTGGCCGACACCGTCGGCAGCTTTGTCGACATCAAACAGGCGACGCCCATTATCGGCGAGATGATCGTCATTGCCGCGCTGGTGGCGGCGGTGACTTACAATCTGGTGACCTGGAAACTGGGTTTTCCCTCGTCCTCGTCCAATTCCCTGGCCGGCGGGCTGGTGGGCGCGGGCCTGTACGCCATCGGTTCAGAGCATATCAACTGGGGCTTTGAAGCGCTGCATGACGGCCAGCTGGAAGGTGTCGCCAAGGTCGTGGCCGGCCTGTTCGCCTCGCCGTTTCTTGGCCTGCTCA
>QOAV01000226.1 GCA_003972845.1 Gammaproteobacteria bacterium | reverse complement strand
TTTTCAGTGAGCAGGAAAGGCCGTTTCACCAGCATACCGTTCGACGCCAGCAGCCGGATGGCTTCATCATCGCTCATGGCCGGCAGCTTGTCCTTCAGTTTCAACTCGCGGTATTGCCTTCCCGAAGTGTTGAACAGCTTGCGGGTATTGCCCACATGGCCCAGCATCGAACGCAGTTCGGCCACCGTTGGCGGCTGCTGGCTGATGTCGATGGTTTCGACTTCGACGCCATGTTCTTTCAGCCACTTTGCCGCCTTGCGGCAGGTGGAACATTTCGGATACTGGTAAAAACGAACGCTCATGGATGGCGATCAGTGGTGATGTCCATCCGGGCCGTGTACATGGCCGTGGGAGAGTTCTTCCTCGGAAGCGTCGCGCACTTCACCCACCTTGACGGTAAAATTCAGCGTCTTGCCGGCCATGGGGTGATTGCCGTCGACAGTAATCTCATCGTCCTGTACTTCAGTGACGGTGACCAGGGTCTGTTGCCCGTTTTCGCCCGCGGCCTGGAATTGCATGCCAGTCTTGATCTCCATGTCATCCGGGAAAGCGCCGCGCGGTACTTTTTGCACCAGAGCGGGATTCGGTTCGCCGTAGCCGTCTTCCGGCGCGATAGTGACGCTGACATCGTCGCCCTGTTTTTTGCCTTCCAGGGCATTTTCCAGACCGGGAATGATGTTGTTGGCGCCGTGCAGGTAGGCGAAGCTGCCGTCGGAAGACTCATCCAGCACATTGCCGTCATTGTCTTTTAATACGTAGTTGATGCTGGCGACCTTGTTCTTGCTGATTTGCATTGGATTTCCTTGCTGAATTATCTGAAAGGTGCGAATTATAGCATCGCGACTTCGCCCGGAAACAGACACCCGCACGAGTTTCGTCGTATGGGGGCTATTTGATACACTTCAGCTCCGTTCAAGGCTGCCCAATGGAAGCTCTGAGTCCTTTTTTCCGGAATCCGGGGTAAAGCCGGGCAAGCACAAACTGGTGGCAAGAAAATTGCGTGAAACAATCAAGACGGCGTTTGATGAGGTCGGCATCGAAACGCTGTGTTCCAAACGCTGCCGCCTCGCCTGACACCCGGCCCGGTTACTGATTTTTCCCATGCAGGCCAGTCACAAGACCGTGTTGAGCATCGCTCTGCCGATGATCCTGTCGAATATCTCGCAGCCGGTGATTGGCCTGGTGGATACTGCCGTGGTCGGGCATCTGGGTCAGGTGAAATACCTCGGCGCCATTGCCGTGGCAGGCGCGGTATTTGCTTTTCTGTTCACTATTTTCAATTTTCTGCGCATGAGCGCCACCGGCCGCGCCGCGCAGTTTTTCGGTGCCGGGGACGATCCGGGCATGGGCCGGGTGCTGGGCCAGGGTCTGGCTTTGGCAGCGGTGTTGGGGATGGCGCTGATTCTGGCGCAATGGCCCATTGCCGGAGCCGGTTTCCGCCTTATGGCAGCGGATCCGGCGGTGACTGCCGAGGCGCAACGCTATTTCGCTATTCGCATCTGGGCTGCGCCGTCCGTACTGGCCAACTTTGTACTGGTGGGCTGGTTTATCGGCCTGCACCGGGCGCGCGCAGCGCTGGCGCTGAATCTGATGCTGAACATTACCAATATAGTGCTCGATCTGCTGTTTGTGCCAGTGTTGGGCATGACCACTGACGGCGTGGCGTTGGCCAGCCTGATCGCAGAAATACTGGCAATGTGCGTCGGTCTGGTCATCGCTTTCCGCTTCATGGGCGGCTGGCGCATGATCCGCGACGCCGGCCGTTTGTTCCCCGGGCATGAACTCATGCTGCTGTTGCGCATGAACCGGGATCTGCTGATTCGCACCGTGGCCCTGATGAGCGTATTCCTGTTTTTCACAGCGCAAGGTGCGCGCCAGGGCGAAATATTGCTGGCGGCGAATACCATACTGCTGCAATACCTGGCTTTGCTGGCCTATGCCCTGGATGGCTTCGCCCAGGCTGCCGAAGCCATGGTGGGCAAGGTTATCGGCGCTGGCCGGCGCGATTCGCTGCGCGGTGTGCTGCGTCTGACCGCGGGATGGTCGTTCTGGGTGGCTGCGGGAATTGCCGGTTTCATCGGGGTTTTCGGCGATGCCATGGTGCGTCTGCTAACGAGCATACCCGAAGCGCGCGCGGCGGCGCATGTCTATCTGCCGTGGCTGGTGTTGACGCCGCTGGTGGCGGTGTGGCCATTCTGGCTGGATGGCGTATTCATCGGCGCAACCTGGAGCCGGGAAATGCGTAACAGCATGGTCATGTCCGTGTTGCTGTTCTTCCTGATCTGGAAGCTGGCCACGCCGCTGGGCAACCACGGCCTGTGGCTGTCCATGATATTGTTTTTTGCGGTGAGGGGAGTCACTCTGGGAATGACTTTGAGGAATAAACTGCATGACTGAAACCATTATAGACCTGCTGCGCCACGGCGAGCCACAGGGTGGCAGCCGCTATCGTGGCCATGCCATTGACGACCCGCTGAGCGCGAAGGGCTGGTTGCAAATGGCCCAGGGTATCGGCGAATTTCGCGATTGGAGCCGCGTTATCAGCTCGCCGCTGTGCCGGTGCCATGACTTTGCCCGGTCGCTGGCTGATGAACTGTGCGTGAAACTGGATATTGATGAACGCTTCCGCGAAATCGGTTTTGGCGCATGGGAAGGCAGAACCAGGCAACAACTGCGCATCGAACGGGCTGATGAATTCGACGCTTTCTATCGCGATCCAGTCAACAATACGCCGCAAGGCGCCGAGCCGGTTGCTGATTTCTATCAGCGCATTGCCATGGCTCTGGATGATGTGCTGGCGCAATACCGTGGCGAGCATCTGCTCATCGTCGCCCACGCTGGCGTCATCCGCGCCGCGCTGGTATACACCATCGGCGCGCCGGTGGATTGTATGTACAATTTCCGCGTGTTGAATGGACGCATTTCGCGATTGCGCCACAGCGCTCATCACAGCAACCTCGAACTAGTGAATGCCAGATTATGAAAGACCACCGCGAATGGATCGCCGAACTGAAAAAAGACATCGTGTTTCAGACCCGCCTGGGAGGACATGATCTGGTTTTTCATTCAACCTGGGGGTTGTTCTCGCCACGCTCTATCGATGAGGGCACCGCCCTGTTGTTCCGGCATCTGGCGGTAAAGCCTGATGAACACATTTTCGATCTGGGTTGCGGCTACGGTCCCATTGGCGTGGGGCTGGCGAAAATGGCGCCGCAGGGGAAAG
>QOAV01000165.1 GCA_003972845.1 Gammaproteobacteria bacterium | reverse complement strand
GTTACCGGCGAGCGAGCGAAAAATCCGCTGCAGCAAAACCTCGGCGGCCATGAAGTCCGAAACGGGCGAGCGCGGATGCAGAAAAGGATTGATGATTTCGACGTTCTCTCCAGCCGCCATGGCGGCGGCATTTCCCACAGCCAGGATCCGGCTCCTCGCCGGCTTGCCGGAACCTTTGCCTGCCCGCAGCTCGAAAGCGACCAGCGGCTTCTGGTCGAAAAAACCCTCGCCTCGCGCATCCCTGACACGAATGCGATCGGGCCAGATCTGCACATAGTAAATCACCAACAGCTTGTCCAGCAGCATTTCACAAACCCCGCGCGCTGTCAGGCCCTGCCGATCAGCTCTTTCGAAATGGAATCCACTGCCCCTTGCCCAGCCGTTCGCCCTTTACCAGGGCCTGATAAGTATAGGCTTGGGCGATAGTAAGCGCTGGCTTGACTTTCTCGCCGAGGGCCAGTTGCGCAGCGGCGGCAGAGGCCAGAGTACAGCCCGAGCCGTGATATTCATGGGCCAGTCGCGGCCAGCTCATCTCGCTGGTCTTGCCGTTGCGGCTATACAGTCTGTTGTGAATCTTGCCGGTTTTGCCGTGGCCGCCGGTGACCAGTACATGGTCGCAACCCAGCGCCAGCAGTTCGGCTGCGGCCTTGCTCTGGCCTTTTGCTGCGGGAGCCAGGCGCTCCAGCTCTTCGGAATTCGGCGTCGCAATCGTGGCTATCGGCAGCAGCTTTTCCCGGTAAGCAGGGACCAGATCGTCGATCGCCAGCCGGTCTCCTTCGTTGCTGGCGAGCACCGGATCCACCACCAGCGGCGCCTTGCTGTTCTGCTTCAGCCAGTCTGACACGGCAGCTATATTCCCGGCGCTGCCCATCATGCCGGTCTTGACCGCGGCGATGGGAAAATCGGCCATGACGGTTTTCATTTGCGCCAGCACCAGCTCCGGCTCCATGACCATGAAATCGGCGACACTGGCGCTGTCCTGTACGGTAACGGCTGTAAGCACGGTGACCGCATGGCAACCGGCCGCCATGATGGATTCGATGTCGGCCTGCAGGCCTGCGCCGCCGGACGGGTCCTGGCCGCCAATGACCATGACCACGGGGCGTTGATGAGCTGTCTTGTTGGTTTTCATGGGTGGTTTGTTACTATCCTGTGCCTGATGTTGATGTCTCGCGCCAATATGACCCAGCACAAGCACAAAGACAAGATCTATGCCGAGCCGCGATCGCCGGTTGCGCCGTTCCGTTTTGACGAGCGGGTGGCGGCAGTTTTTCCCGACATGATCGCGCGCTCGGTGCCCGGCTACGCGGCCATTATCGAAGGCATTGCTGTGATCGCCGCGGAATATGCGCTACCGCACAGTCGTTGCTACGACCTCGGCTGCTCTCTCGGCGCCGCCGCCCTGGCCCTGCGTGCGGGTGTGGGCGAGCGGGACTGCGAGATTATTGCGGTGGACAACTCGGCCGCCATGCTTGCCAAAGCAGCGCGGCTGATGAAGCAGAACCAGCATGGCGGCGCGCCGGTGACTCTGGTGGAATCCGACATCATGGACGTGGCGCTGTCCGAAGCCTCCGTGGTGGTGCTGAATTTCACCCTGCAGTTCATCCCCAGGGAATTCAGACCAGACCTGTTGCGCCGCATTGCCGGCAACATGCTGCCCGGCGGCGCGCTGGTGCTTTCGGAAAAAATACGTTTTGACGTTCCCGGGGAAAATGCCACGTTCACGCAACTGCACCATGCTTTCAAGCGCGCACAGGGTTATAGTGATCTTGAAATCAGCCAGAAGCGCCAGGCGCTGGAAGATGTACTGGTACCGGAAACCCTGGACGCTCATGTCGAACGCCTGAAAGCCGCCGGCTTCAGTCAGGTTCATTTGTGGTTTCAGCAACTCAATTTTGTCTCCCTGCTGGCTCTGCGCTAGTGGAGTATGAAGATCTTTACGCCCACCTGGCTCATGGCCCGTTGCAGGCCTGGCTGGATCGCGGTCTGGTTCGGTCCCTGCAGGCTGCACACGCTGCGCCGCACGGCGACATGGAGCGCTGGCAGCAAGCCATCCGGCAACTGCCGCAGACCCGTCCGTCTCGTATCATTCTCGATGCCGATACCATAACCATTGGCGCAAAAGCCGATTTAAGCGATAGTGAGCGCAAACAAACCGAAGGCGCCCTGCGCTTGTTGCATCCCTGGCGCAAGGGCCCTTACGACTTCTTTGGTATCGGCATTGACACCGAATGGCGCTCCGACTGGAAGTGGAAGCGCATAGCGCCGCACATTGAACCCCTGCGCGGCCGTACCGTGCTGGATGTGGGCTGCGGCAATGGCTATCACTGCTGGCGCATGGCGGCGGCCGGGGCCGGCACGGTTATCGGCATCGATCCCACCTGGCTGTATGTCATGCAATACCGCGCCATGCGCCGTTATATCACCAAGCCGCCGGTGTGGGTGCTGCCGCTGGGCATCGAACAACTGGCTGCCGATCTGGGCGCTTTCGACACGGTGTTTTCCATGGGCGTACTGTATCATCGCCGCTCGCCGTTCGATCATTTGCGCGAACTGCGCCAGGCGCTGCGCCCCGGCGGTCAGCTGGTGCTGGAAACCCTGATCGTGGAAGGCGATGAAAATACGGTATTTCTGCCGCCGGGGCGCTACGCTTCCATGCGCAACGTCTGGTTTCTGCCCTCGTCAGCCGCTCTGGAGAAATGGCTGTTGCGCGCCGGTTTCAGGAATGTGCTTCTGATCGACGACACGGTGACCAGCACACAGGAACAGCGCAGCACCGACTGGATGCGTTTCCACTCCCTGCCAGACTTTCTCGACCCGACCGACCCGGGCAGAACCGTTGAGGGGCACCCCGCACCGAGACGCGTGACGTTTACTGCCAGCTCACCATGGTAAGTTCGTCGACCAGTCTGTTAGTAACGCTTTGTACAGGGTGGAGGTGAAAATTTGACAAATGCCGATTAAAACTTAAACATAAGAGGCACAGGGGCAGGCCAAGTTTTCAGGGAAGGGACTGAAACAAAGTAAAAAGAGAATAAAAATGGACAAATACGTCAGCATGAACGTCTTCGTTGACGTCGTGGAACAGGGCGGCTTCACCCCGGCCGCCGCCAAGCAGGGCATGTCCCGGGCTGCGGCAAGCAAGCACATCATACAGCTCGAAAAACATCTGGGCACCAAGTTGCTGGACCGGACCACGCGCCGGGTGGACATTACCGATCAGGGACGCGCTTATTATGACCACTGC
>QOAV01000038.1 GCA_003972845.1 Gammaproteobacteria bacterium | reverse complement strand
ATATTGATGAGGGTGTTGTTCTCGATCCGGATTTTCTGGACTATACTGTTGATAGTTTCAGGAAGGCCGCAGCTTATGTGGCGTTTCTTTGCAAGGCTCTGGATTTGGCTTGCTGACGGAGGCAGGACGCTAAGATCATGCATATTCTTCTGGTTGACGACCATACTTTGTTCAGGGAGGCTTTGCGCAACTTGCTGGAGCAGAGCTTCGGCGGCCAGCGTATTATCGAGGCGGCTTCGCCACAGGAGGCATTCAGGTATTCGCCCCTGTTCGATGAGCTTGACATGATTCTGCTGGATCTGGATTTTCCCGAGTACAATGGACTGGAAGCCTTGCCCACCTTTCAGCTGGTCGCGCCAGCGACGCCGGTGGTTGTGCTTTCCGCCTCGGAGAAACCGTCGGATATTCGCCGCGCCATCTGCGGCGGTGCTGCCGGCTACATACCAAAAACCGTATCCGGTAACGCCATGCTGGAGGCCATCCGGCAGGTTCTGGATGGCGAGATTTTCCTGCCGCCGGGTTTTGCCGCGATCATGGAGAATTGCGAGCAGGATGCCGCGAACACAACGGGCCTGACCGGACGGCAGCTGGAAATACTGCAGCTGATGGCCGATGGCCGCACCAACAAGGCCATTGCTCGCATTACCGGCATTACCGAAGGCACGGTAAAACTGCATGTTACCGCGGTGCTCAAGGCGCTGGGCGCGGGCAACCGCACCGAGGCGGTGGTTCTGGCCGGGCGCAGGGGCCTGCTGGGTAATGCCTGACGAACAGGCCGCCGCAAGCGAAAGCAGGGATGATGCGGTTGAGTTGCTGGTGCGGGCTCGGCTGCTGGATGCGACCTACCGGTCGTTCTATCTGATAGCGATTGTTCAGATTCTGGTCGGCCTGTTTTTCGTCGTTTTCAACTGGTCGACGGCAAGCCATGAACGTCTCGTCATCTGGTATGTGTTGCTGTTGCTGGCGACATTGCCGCTGGTGCCGAAGCGCTTGTCCTATTTCCATCAAACCATGGACTCCGAGCGCAAGCTGAGTTCGTGGTCGCTGAGCGTACTGCTCCAGTCGTTTGTACTGGGTGGCGTATGGGGGCTGGCGTCGATCTGGTTTCTCGGGTTCACCCGGCCCGCGCACGGCATCGTCAATTTCATGCTCATACTCGGCATGTCGTTTGGCGCCGGCATTGTTCTCAAGACCAGTCCTCTGAGAGTCTATGTTTACACTATCCCGGCTGTTTTGGGTATGATTTACGCGCTGCTTGCGGTGGACTTCCATATGGGTCTGTACGGCGCCCTGGTGGCACTAATGTTTGTCTCGGTCATTCTGGCGTTCATGCACGCAGACCACCGCGAGATCGTCAACAATATTCGCCTGTCCGTTGATGTTTCCCGTCTGCACCGGCAGTCGGTTCGTGATCTCGAGGTAAGAAGCCGCCTGATGACCGCTGTCGGACATGATCTGCGTCAGCCTCTGGCGGCGCTGAATGTGTTGCTGGCCAGCCTGTCGGGCAAGCAACTCGACGCAGAGACCAGGGAGTTGCTGAACCAGATGGACGCTTCGGTGAAATCCATTGACGGCATGCTGACTTCCCTGCTGTCCGCGGCAAAACTGGAAGCCGGTATGGAGCCGGTCATCGCCCCTGTCGCTTTGTTACCGTTGTGCCAGCGGTTGTGCGACGAAGTCCGGGCCGCGGCCCGGGGGCGCGGCAACCAATTCATCGTGGAGTGCGGTGATGTCATCATCGACACGGACGAGAAAATGCTGGAAAGCATATTGCGCAACCTGTTGATGAATGCGGCAAAATACACGCGCAACGGCCAGATCACACTGAGTAGCTACTTGACGTCCGAACATCTCATCCTCTCGGTTGAAGATACTGGTCAGGGGATAGAATCAGACAAGCAACAACACATATTTGATGAGTTTACCCAGATTGGCAAGCATGATGACAGCTACCTGACAGGATTTGGTCTGGGCCTTTCCATCGCTTCGCGCACGGCAAAATTGCTCGGGTTTGATCTGCAAGTACAGTCCCAACCGGGCGAGGGGTCCTGTTTTAGCCTGTCCATTCCCCGGCGCCAGGTGAGCGAGGATGTCCACGCGGCCGGATCCGGTGGCCCGCAGTCGGATGACTCGGAGCAAGGCAAAGCCTGTGTTGTTGTCATCAGCAGCGACCCGGCGCTGCGCACCACCCTGGGGGAGTGGCTGGCTCGCTGGAAGTACCGGGCGATCACGATGAGCGAAACCGCCGGGCCGGGCCAGGGCTTGACCGGCGGATGCCCGGATCTGGTCATACTCGATGACTTGCCGGGTTCCGCGGTGGAGCGAATTTTGCCGCAAGCTGATGGCGACATACCAACGATCATCCTGAGCGAAAGCGCTGTTCCCGATGATGTGTCGGCAAACCGGTTGGGGAAACCGCCAAAGCCGGCGAAGCTGCGGGCGCTGATCAGGAATCTGCTGGAAAAATCGAAGGTACGCCCGGTTTAATCAGGGTTTTTCGACCTGACTAATTGGCGCTCGACGAAAGTCATATATCGTTCTTCACCATGTTCTGCTACATATCCGGTATGGATATGGAACCCTACGCGGCAGGAAGCTCGCGTCGGCGCAGGGACGCGCTCTTTGTTCCATGTTCTCTGCTCTTCCACCACGCGTAGCTTGCACAGAATCCGGCTCATCTCCGGTATCAGATACTTCCCCAAACGTCGCCTTTTCTGTTCACACAAAACGGTTCAGCATACGCCGGGCTGGGGTTTGTTGCGGCTGATGGTGTAATCTACGGCCTGGCCGAAAAGGACACACCCATGTTTGCAAAAAACCTCCTGATACTGTTTTCGATAACGTTTCTTGCCGCCTGTTCGCCACATCCGGGCGCCGGCGGCTGGCGCGCCAGCTCGCCAGATGCTGCGTTTGAACGGCTCGAAATACGCTACGATGGACGCGCTGATTTCTATACCCGTTCAACGGACAAGGCCAGCGCCTGGCGCTGCTTCTGGGCCCGTATAGACGATCAGACAGCGGGTCTGAAATGTATCAGCGCTGCAGATGAAAACATGGAAAGGCAGTTTCAGCTGATCGTCGACGCAGGCGGCCGCAACGCCGTGCTCAAGCAGGGTCAGAACGCGCTGGGCCAATATGCCTGGCAGCCGCCCACCGATCCCTGATTGCCCACGCCATCACAGGCAAAATGCGGTGGTTTTGCCGTTTTTGGCCGGGATGACGAAAAAGCTGCATTCTTCTTCTACTTCAACTGCGCCGATGTCCGCGCGCTTTCCCTGTGG
>QOAV01000218.1 GCA_003972845.1 Gammaproteobacteria bacterium | reverse complement strand
GTCGAGCTGGGCATCAACGAATACGATGTCACCGCCAAGAAACGCCCGGTGGACAAGTCTGTCACCAAGATCGGAGAAAAGCCGGAAGATAAATCCACCACCGATCATGCCGAGCTGGAAGAGCTTCAGGGGCCTTTTTACAGCGGCCCCGAGGTTACCCGGGTATGCCTCAAATGCCACAACAAGGCGGGCCATCAGTTCATCAAGAACACACACTGGACGTGGAAATACCACAGCAAGGCAACCGGACAAGACCTGGGCAAGAGCGTTCTGGTGAATAATTTCTGCACCAATGCCGCCGGCAACGAGGGTATGTGCGCACAGTGCCATGCGGGTTATGGACTGACCGATTCTCGCACTTACAACTTCAATAATGAGGAAAACATCGACTGCCTTGTGTGCCACGATTCCACCGGCACTTACTACAAGCTGCCTCCCACCAGGGGCAACAAGGCCTGCTCGGTCATGTTCGAGGGCAAACCCCCCATAGACTGGGCCAAAGTCGCCCAGAGCGTCACCATGCCGGGCCGCAACAATTGCGGATCCTGTCATTTCTTCGGTGGCGGCGGCGATAACGTAAAGCATGGTGACCTGTCATCCGCTCTGTTCGAACCGTCGGAAGATGTGGATGTACATATGGCTACCGATGGCGAAAATTTTTCCTGCGTGGTCTGTCATGTGGGAGAAGGCCACAAATGGGCCGGCAGCCGTTATGACCCCATCGCCAAAGACACCGTCGGCACCGGCAAGCCCGGTCTGGGCAGGAAGACGGCTACCTGCGAAAGCTGTCATGGTGTGGAGCCGCATCCAGCCTCGCTGATGGGCCTGAAGCTGAACGACCACACTGACCGGGTCGCTTGCGAAACCTGCCATATTCCGGAATTCGCCAAGGGCGGCGTGGCCACAAAAATTCAGTGGGACTGGCGCACTTCCGGCAAACTGAAAAATGGCGAAGGCTATCGCGAAGAAGGCTATGTGCAGGGCAATGGCGAGCCGCGCCATACCTACAAGTCCATCAAGGGCAGTTTCAAATACGCCGAAAACGTCAAGCCGCTGTACAAATGGTTCAACGGAATTGAAAAATATCTCACTGTGCATGACAAGTTTGACCCGAAAAGTCCTGTGGAGATCAACCACCTGGAAGGCAGTCCCGACGACCCGGAAGCACGTATCTGGCCGTTCAAGCGCATGGAAACTTTCCAGCCCTATGACAAGGGCAACAATACACTGGTCTATATGCACCTGTGGGGCGATGATGAAGACGCCTACTGGGGCAACTACAACTTTGCCCGCGCCATCAAGCACGGTATGGAAGATTTCAACCTGCCTTACAGCGGCGAGTACGGCTTCGTTAAAACCTGGTCTTACTGGCCCATTACGCACATGGTGGCGCCGAAGGAAAAAGCGCTGGCCTGCCAGGAATGCCATGCCAAACAAGGCCGACTGGCTGGTATGGCCGGCTTCTATCTGCCAGGGCGTGACCACAACAAATGGGTGGACTGGATCGGCCTGCTCGCCTTGCTCGGCACCCTGTTCGGCGTAACCGTACATGGCGTGTTGCGAATCCTGATCGCCAGAAAGAGGAAATCATCATGAGTACGCATAAGGTAAAAGTATTCACCCGATTCGAGCGTTTCTGGCACTGGACTCAAATGGCGCTGATTTTCACCTTGCTGTTTTCCGGCGCGGGCATACATGGCTTTCATCATCTGATGAACTTTGAAACACTGGTGTGGGTGCACGTTATTTCCGCCCTTGCGCTCATCGTGCTGTGGGTTTTCGCCATTTTCTGGCATCTGACCACGGGCAACTGGCGTCACTACATGCCAACGACGGATGGCCTGTTCAAAGTGGCGCGTTATTATGCCTTCGGCATATTCAAGGGTGAGGATCATCCCTATCGCAAACGCTTCTGGCACAAACACAACCCGTTGCAGGCGGTGTCGTATCTGTTCCTCAAAGTGGCGCTGTTTCCGCTACTGTGGATCACTGGTCTGGCCTATCTGTTGTACGGCTTCTGGGGCCAGGGCGCCCTCACCGCCGGCTCTCTGGAATCGGTTGCCGTGATCCATACCGCCGCCGCTTTCGCCATGGCGGTATTCATCGTCATCCATGTCTACCTGCTCACCACGGGTCATTCCACCGTCGAGCATATCAAGCCCATGATTACCGGCTATGACGAAGTGGATCTGACACCCGAAGAAGAAGCCTATCTGGAGCAGGATGAACCGGGGCGCATAGTCTGATTCAACACGCCCCTGACGCGCCGCGCCAGGGGCCGCAACCCGCCTGATCTTAGCATCCGCACCCGTCGCGCTCACGTAACTCATTGCAAAGCGTCCAGGCGTGGAACAGCCACGGATACGGTCACCACAACAGTCACTACGGGCACGGAGGACACGGTTATGACTATCTACTGCCGGGTCTGCTTCTGGGACACGCCCTGAGTAATCATGGCTATGCCGGCAATTCGTACCATTATTCGGGGCAGGATTGCCGAAAAGTACACAAATACCGCTACGACAGCTACGGCACCAAAACGAGAATCAGCGGAACCATGTGTTATGACGACTATGGCGACCCGTATATCGTGCCCGGTAGTCGCTATGCTCATAACACGCTCGACAGCGACTACTCAGACTGAACCGCAACGACAAAAGCTGACACACTACTGACATAACGATGTCAGTACGGGGATGGTATTCTGCAGTCTTCAATCCCTATCAGAGGAGCAGG
The DNA here is from genome assembly GCA_003972845.1 of Gammaproteobacteria bacterium. GTDB lineage: Bacteria > Pseudomonadota > Gammaproteobacteria > QOAV01 > QOAV01 > QOAV01. The sequence continues at coordinate 571 of QOAV01000218.1, read as the reverse complement.
CAAGATGACAGACGAAAACCCCAGCATGCTTTCGCATGTCTCCATCGGCACCAACGATTTTGACAATGCAGTAGCGTTTTACGACAAGGTACTGGCAGCCCTGAACTGCAAACGCATCATGGAATACCCCGGGGCGATCGCCTATGGCAAGGCCTTCCCGGAGTTCTGGGTACAGACGCCCATCGATGACCAACCCGCCACTACAGCCAACGGCAGCCATTTCGGCTTTGTTGCCAATTCCAGAGAACAGGTAGACGCCTTCTACAAGGCAGCCATGAAATCCGGCGCGACCGACGATGGCAAGCCCGGGCCCAGGCCACAATACGGCGACGCCTACTACGGCTGTTTTGTGCGCGACCTGGACGGCCACAAAATTGAAGCGACCTTTTGGAATGAATAGCCGAACACAACCATCGTGAACGTAGCGTAGCGACCTCGCGACCTGCGCACGGCGGCAGTGGGCAGGTTGCCGCGGGGTTGGAGGAGTTTTTTTTAAAGCATAGAATAGTCCGTCTTTGACGACAGCGATCCCATGTTTTCCATCATCCAGGCCGACCTGACCAACCCATTG
>QOAV01000117.1 GCA_003972845.1 Gammaproteobacteria bacterium | reverse complement strand
CTTCCGAATGTGGCAGATCCATGGTCAGCATCACCTGACTGCCGTGATATCGCATATCCTGCTGGATGCCACGTTTTTCCATGCACAGAGTCAATACTGCGCCCAGATAATCCTGCGGCACCAGTATGCTGGCGCGTATGACAGGCTCGCGGATTTCCTCAATCTGACCCGGATCCGGCAAATCCGCCGGGTTGTCGATCTGGCGCGTCTGTCCCTTGCTGTCTACGACTTCGTAGATCACCGTCGGTGCCGTGGTAATCAGATCCAGTTCGTATTCCCGCTCCAGCCGCTCCTGGATGATTTCCATGTGCAGAGTGCCAAGGAAGCCGCAGCGAAACCCGAAACCCAGCGCCTGCGAAGTTTCCGGCTCGAACGTCAGCGAGGCGTCATTCAGGCTGAGTTTGTCCAGTGCGTCTCGAAAGTTTTCATAATCGGAGGAAACCACCGGAAACAGCCCGGCGAACACGCGCGGATGGGACTCCTGAAAGCCGGGCAACGCTTCAGTCGCCGGATTCTCCACCAGGGTGACAGTGTCGCCCACTCTGGCCGCCTTGATATCCTTGATGCCTGCGCACAGATAGCCCACTTCACCGGTGCGCAACTGCTCAAGTGGCGATTTCTTGGGCGAAAAGAATCCGATATCCTCCGCCAGATACTCCTGTTCCGTAGCCATCATGCGGATTCTGGCCTTGCGCGGCAGTTCGCCGTCAATCACCCGCACCAGCGACACCGTGCCCAGATAGTTATCAAACCAGGAATCGATAATCAGCGCCCGCAGCGGCGCGTCGAGAATACCCTGGGGCGCGGGTAGACGTTTGACGATGGCCTCCAGCAGTTCCTCTATGCCGATACCCGCTTTGGCGCTGACTTCCAGAGCGTCGCTGCAATCAAGGCCGATGACCTCCTCAATTTCCCGCTTCACCCGTTCCGGCTCGGCCGCGGGCAGGTCGATCTTGTTCAATACCGGCAGTATTTCCAGTCCCAGGTCCACCGCATTGTAGGAATTGGCGACGGTCTGCGCCTCTACGCCCTGGGCCGCGTCCACCACCAGCAATGCGCCTTCGCAGGCGGTCAGCGAACGCGACACTTCGTAAGAAAAATCCACATGACCGGGGGTATCGATAAAATTCAGTTGATACGTCTCGCCATTCCTGGCGGTGTAGTACAGACGTACGCTTTGCGCCTTGATGGTAATGCCGCGTTCGCGTTCGATATCCATGGAGTCCAGCACCTGCGCTTCCATTTCACGCTGCGCCAGACCGCCGCAATACTGGATAAAGCGGTCAGCCAGAGTCGACTTGCCATGGTCTATGTGGGCAATGATCGACAGGTTTCGGATGTGCGACATGGGGATGTCTGACATGAATGATTCCGCTGAAAAGCCGTTCAATAAAAAAACGCATCCGGAAACCTTTCCGGCTGCGTTTGCGCGCGTCGGCGGCGATTATACCTTGAAGGCCGCCATATCGGGATTAAATGTTTGACGTGGGTACAATTCGCAACAAATGCAGATCTGCGGTCTTTCCCGCACGGGCGCGATTGAAATAAAAACTGCCCAGCATGGCCGCCACCGACAACAGCACCACCAGCCATTCCGACGCGAACAGGCGGGAAAAAACGATTGCCGAGCCAATCAGCGCCAGCAGCGGCAACAGATAGGCGCGCACCGCCATGCGCAGAAAAGCAGCATCCTCGACGCCGACCACCACGGTGTCGCCAACCCTGGCGCCCAGTGCATTGTCCAGCTCCAGTTCAATGGATGGTCCGGAAAACAACCCGGAAATGGCGAAAACCCCACAACCTTCTTTCTGGCTGCAACCACCGCAGGCCGACTTCCTGCCCGCTGCAATCGTGATACGTTCGCCGTGCTCGCCAATCACCGAAACTGTTTCCTCGATCACTGTTCCGCCTCCGCTCGCTGACTCAGCGAGCCCTCGATCATGCGAATGGCATCAGGCGGGACATCGCCAATCACCGTCACTTCATGCCCGCGTACTTCCATACCCAGCGTATTCAGCGCGCCGACCTGACGAATTTTTTTTACCTTGTCGAGAATGCGGTTCTTTTTCTCTTTCAGCTTCTTGATGAAAACCGAAATGGTGGCCAGACCATCGGTGTACACCAGTTGCTTCACCCGGCCCTGATGGCCGTCCTCAATCATGGCCACGCCAGCCAGATGAAAGCCTCCCGGAGGTGTAAGCAAGCGCCATTCGCTGTCGTTTTCCGCGGCAGCGGCCAGTTTTCCGACCGGCTGCTTGCCATCATTGCGCCAGACCATGGATTCTTTCGGGTTGGTGGGCGCCAGATCGGCTTCCTTGATGTCCGGATTGATGGAAATATCGCTGAACATATAGCTTTCGATGTTCTCGCCATCGGGACCAATCAGGTCGGCGGCGAGCAGCAGTCCGGTCTCCACATCAGCGTACAGGTCATAGCCGTAGCGGTATTTGTCCCGCGGAATGATGGAAATTTTCTGACACATCCTGCCGGCCTGGCGTTTGAGTCCGTCCAGCTTGATGTCATAGTGCGCGTCAAGAATGCTCAGGTCATCGGGCAGAAAATCGGGAAAACCATTCACCACATTACTGGCCTTCTTGCCATTGCCATGCTCATCGGGCAAGTAGCACCAGACATCGCCGCCATCACGAACCACTTCCCGGTAACTGCCGGTCAGCGAGTAGACTTTTTCCCGGATGCGGCCGTCGCTCACCTGACGGATAATGCGGATAGCATCGTTGCCGCCGCGTTGGTGGTATAACAAGGTACCGATGAAACTCTGGCTATGCGCCGCCTGTTCCATGCGCGTCAACCAGTCCTGCGCCGAATCCTGCGCCCAGGCAGCGCCATTACCCAGAACCATTACCCACACCAGCAGAAAACGCAGATTAAACAACGACTGACTCATATTGCATGAACCGGGCATGGTCAAACTGTTCAAAAGGAAATACTCCCAGGACGCGCCGCTGCCGTCAGGCCGCTATTGCGCACTGTGACTGACCACCCGGGCATAGGACAAACTCGGTTGAAAATGCCGCGACGATGCAATGGAATTATGTTGCAGTATGAATTCATTCAGTTCCGGAATGACCTGGTTCTCCACCGGCTCGCGTGATCGAACCAGCGGTTGATTCGTCAATTTATCGTTAACGGCCGGGTCTGCCGGTGCCGGCGCGCTGGCAGTTACCGCCGCCACATTCAGGGATGGCGGACTGGCCTTCAACACGGGCGCTGATGCGATCTGCGTTTCGGGTGTCGGACGGCTGTTTTTCGCCAGGGGTTCAGGTCCACCAGACTCAAATGCGCCGAGAAA
>QOAV01000149.1 GCA_003972845.1 Gammaproteobacteria bacterium | reverse complement strand
CGTTGCAGGCCAATCAGCAGGAACATCATGCCAAGGGTAGCCAGAAGGTCTGGAACCTTGGTTTTGACAATCAGCAGTCCGTTGATGAGGCCTACAACCGCCCCCATGATCAGACAGGCAACCACTGCCCAAAAGGCGCTCATTTCCCATACCACCATGACATAGGCGCCGTAAAACGCCATATGGCCGTGCGCCGCCGTTATCTGCGTACCGTGAGTGTAGTAGTTCACCGGAGCCAGAGTATGCAGGAAGCCCCACACGCCCGCGCCGAGGAACGCCATCACAGCTGTACCCAGCGCCCATAGCATGGCCGCTTTATTGGGATGCTCACGACGCCGCTTGTTCACCATGTTGAAGGCGAAAATGGTCATCATGAAGAACGGTATCGGCTCCATGGCGGAGAAGATGGAACCCCACCATTGCCAGAACTCCGGCGCACCTATCCAGTAGAAGTGGTGACCAGTACCGATGATGCCGGTAATCAGCGCCATGGCGATGATGATGTAGAGCCATTTCTCGATGGTTTCACGATCTACACCTGTAGTTTTGATCAGCACGAAGGAGAGAATGGACGCGAGAATCAGCTCCCACACGCCTTCCACCCACAGATGCACCACCCACCACCAGTAATATTTGTCTTTGACGATATCGTCCGGGACATAGAAGGAGAACAGGAAAAACACCGCCAGACCCGTGAGGCCGGTGAGCAGAACCAGATTAATGACCGTTTTCCGGCCGGACAATATGGTCATGCCGATATTGAACAGGAACGCCAGAACAACGATGACAATACCGATCTTGGTAATGGTCGGTTGTTCGAGGAACTCACGGCCCATGGTCGGGAGCAGACGGTTCATGGTCAGCGCTGCAAGATCCGAATAGGAAAACAGCAGATAACCCAGAATGGTCAGGGCGCCCGCCGCCAGGAATATCCAGAACATGAGTTTGGCCAGCCAGGGCGCCACCAGCTCACGCTCTGCCTCTTCCGGCACCAGATAGTACGCCGCCCCCATAAAGCCGAACAGCAACCAGACAATGAGCAGGTTGGTATGCACCATGCGCGCTACGTTGAACGGAATGGCCGGGAACAGGAAATCGCCCCAGACATATTGTAATCCCATGATCAGGCCGAACAGGATTTGCCCGACGAACAGGCCTATTGCTGCGATAAAATACAGCTTCGCTACTGATTGTGATTGATATTTCATGAGCTTACCCCTTTAACCCTGAATGCTAGGTGGCCAGTTGCTGGTATTCACGCCACTGACATATTTCAGGAACTGGGCGACATCTTCCAGCTCCTGATCGGTTAGATTGAACTGGGGCATGCTGCGACGACCCGGTATACCGCTGGCCGGGCGACCCTTGATGAAACCCTTGATGGCGTCGGTGGACTGACCAAAGCGGAGATAGACATTACCCAGTTCCGGCGCAAAATAGGCACCTTCGCCCAGCAGCGTATGGCAGCCAATGCAATCATGCTCTTCCCACACCAATTTTCCCCTGGCGGCGCTTTCCGTCAGGTTCTCGTGGTTGTCACGCTTGGGAAATTCCTGATGTGACTGAAACGTCAACGCAAGAAACAGCAGGAAGAAAAACAGGCTTCCCCCGTAATAGATGTTTCTCGCCATACTTTTGGTGAATGTTTCACTCATGGGCGTGCCTCCGCTTGTAATAGTAAGCGCGCAAGGTAAACAAAGCCTAATATGCATGCCTTGACCTGTATCAAGGTATTGCGGGATTCACCGATAATGTTACAAAAACCTGATCTGGCTCAAGCGAGCCTCCCAACCCGGGCCGGATTCGACTATCATAAGCAGCCCGGTAACTTGACAGGTCGTCACCAGGCGCTGCCAGCCAACTACGCATGATCGATGCTTTACTGCAATACCCGTTTCTGCAATATGCCCTGATTGCCGGTCTGCTGGCCAGCGTCGGCTGCGGCGTGGTGGGCGCATGGGTGGTGGTCAAACGCATCGGTTTCATGGCCGGCGGCATTGCACACGCAGCGCTGGGCGGCATGGGCGTGGCGCAATATTATGGCGTCTCGCCTTTGCTGGGAGCTACCATCGCCGCCCTCTTCAGCGCCCTGCTCATCGGCTGGATACGCCTGCGCTACCGGCAGAATGAAGACACCCTGATCGCCACAGTCTGGGCCGCCGGCATGGCTGTTGGCATACTCTTCATCAGCCAGACACCAGGCTATAACATCAGTCTCACCAGTTTTCTGTTCGGCAACATACTCATGGTGTCGCCGGCCGAGCTGAAACTCATGGCGCTGGTCAATCTGCTCATCATTGGCGCCATCGTGGTTTTCTACCGGCCGCTGCTGGCGGTTGCTTTCGATGAGGAATTCGCCCGTGTGCGCGGCCTCAACGTCGAATTCTATTATCTGCTGCTGCTGTGCATTGTCGCGCTCACCGTGGTACTGCTGATTCAGGTCGTAGGCCTGATTCTGGTACTGGCCCTGCTCACCCTGCCGGCAGCCATGGCCCTGCGCTTTTCCACTTCACTGAGCACAGCCATGCTGCTATCCACCCTGCTGGGCGCAGTATTTGTGGTCAGCGGCCTGGGGCTGGCCTTCCGCACTGACCTGCCGGCGGGCCCGGTCATCATCCTGGTGGCAGTGGCGGCTTACCTGGCGTTCCTGCTGATGCGGCCGGGCAAGCGCGCCACATGATCGAAGATTTCGTGAAAAAAGCGGCCCGTCTGCTGGGCCGCGACCGCGTTCACGTGGACAAATCCGACGTATGGCCCTTTGGCCGCGACGCCTCCGGCACGGGCCATAACCTGCCCGGCTGCGTGGTGTTTCCGGACACCACAAAGCAGGTCGCCGAACTGGTGAAACTGGCCAACCAATTTGATTTGCCATACGTCACGCGCGGCTCCGGCACCTGCCTCTCTGGTGGCCCGGTACCTGAAACCAACGGTCTGGTGATTTCCACTGCGCGCATGGACCGCATACTGGAGCTGGATTTCGGCAACGAATGCGCCTGGATTGAGCCGGGTGTCATCAACCTCGACCTGTCCAACGCAGTGGACGCCAAAGGCTGGTTCTATGCACCCGATCCGTCGTCGCAAATTGCCTGCGCGATTGCCGGAAATATTGCGATGAATTCGGGCGGCGCGCATTGTTTGAAATATGGTGTGACGACGAATAACCTGATGGGCGTCACTATGGTGATGGCAAATGGTGAGATTGTTGAAATTGAATCGCATGAAGTAGGAAACATCATTCGTCTTGGTGGGACGATTATCAAAAGTGCCAGATCAGAAGAGTTTAGGACTGAAAAAGGCATGAAGGCAGCATTTAACAACTTAAAAAAT
>QOAV01000018.1 GCA_003972845.1 Gammaproteobacteria bacterium | reverse complement strand
GATGCGGTAAAAAGCTTTGGTGCGGAAGTCTGCATGACCTCGGACAGCCACCAGTCGGGCACCGACCGTCTGGCCGAAGCGGTATCTGCGCTCGGCCTCGGGGAGGAAGAAATCGTGGTCAATGTGCAGGGCGACGAACCGGGCATGCCGCCTGCCGTGATCGCCCAGGTTGCGGCAACGCTGGGAGACTCCGCCGGGGCGGTGATGGCAACGGCCTGCTGGCCCATCGCATCAAAAGCCGAATTCAATGACCCCAATGTCGTCAAGGTGGTTTCGGACAACGCCGGACACGCCCTGTATTTCAGTCGCTCGCCCATTCCGTACCCGCGCAACGGTGGAAATCCGCCGGCCTGCCGTCATATTGGCATCTACGCCTACCGCGCCGGTTTTCTGCCGGTATTCACGTCGTGGCCGGTGGCTGCTCTGGAGCGGGCCGAGAGCCTGGAACAGCTGCGCGTGCTGGCGCATGGCGAACGCATTGCAGTATGCGTCGCAGCGGAAAAACCGGGAGAGGGGATTGATACGCCGGAAGATCTGCAGCGCTTTGTTCAGTCGATCAGTTCCAGCGCCAGATAGTCGGCGTGAATCTGCCGGTGGTCCGGTGTCAGCACCGGCACGGTGACGGTGGAAACCACGCGCCGGGTGGCCATGCCATGCAGGTTGTCCTGTATGTTCCGGTTATCGCGAATCTCCTGCAACACAATGGAAGGGCCATCCTCCAGCACCTCCACCACCACATAGCGGCGGCCGCGATGAATCATGCGCACGCCGATCATGCCGCGCAACTGATTCATGCTGATTTCTATGGTTTCGGACATGGCGTAAAATTCTGCTGATCGGTCCGCTATTATCGGTCTGATGATGTATTATCCGCAAGCAGCAAAACAGACATGTTTGATCAAAGTCAACACCCGGGGAATAACGCATTGAAAATTCTGTTTGTTTGTCTTGGGAATATCTGCCGTTCGCCCTCGGCCGAAGGCGTTTTCCGGCAAAAGCTGGAGCAGGCCGGCTTGAGCGACCGCGTGGAGGTCGATTCCGCCGGCACCCACGCCTACCATGTGGGCAGCCCGCCCGACGACAGGGCTGCGGCGGCGGCATCGCGCCGGGGCATAGATTTGTCCGGCTTGCGCGGCAGACAGGTCAGTCCCGATGATTTCGAGTATTATGACTATATTCTAGCCATGGATCGGGACAATCTGGCTGATCTGCTGGCGATGAGCCCGGCGGAGCACCAGCACAAGATCCGCCTGTTCCTCGATTTCGCCGGCGCCGGCACGGGCCCGGAAGTGCCTGATCCCTATTACGGAGGCAGTGACGGCTTCGAGCGCGTGCTGGACATGCTGGAGCAGGCTTCCGATGGTCTGGTGCTGGTTCTGAAAAATCAGCTCGCTGCCTGATGCACATCGATGTCAGCCTTGCGCACCAGCTGCTGCGCCTCTACGATGACCACGGCGATCTGCTGATGGAGGCGCCGGTTTCCAGCTCCGCCAACGGGCCCGGAGAGGCTTTCGGCAGCGAGCGCACTCCCCGGGGACAGCATGTGATACGCGCCAAAATCGGCGACGGACTGCCGCAAAACAGTGTGCTGGTCAGACGTCGTCCCACCGGAGAAATTTACACGCCGCAGCTGGCCCGGGACAATCCCGGCCGCGACTGGATACTGAGCCGCATACTCTGGCTCAGCGGCAAGGAACCGGGCAGGAACCGTCTGGGCGAGGTGGACAGCATGCGACGTTTTATCTACATCCATGGCACGCCGGACAGCGAACCCATGGGCAAGCCCGCCTCCCATGGCTGCCTGCGCATGCGCAACGCCGATGTCATACGTCTGTTCGATCTGACGCCGGTGGGCACTACGGTGAACATCGCATGACGCTGGGGCCGATCATGCTCGATCTGCAGGGCGCAGAACTCGATGCCGAAGAGCGCGAGCTGTTGCGTCATCCGCAAGTGGGCGGTGTTATTCTGTTCAGTCGCAATTATGAAAATCGCGAGCAGCTGAAACGGTTGGTGACAGACATACACAATCTGCGTTCACCGCATTTGCTGGTGGCGGTAGACCACGAAGGCGGACGGGTGCAGCGTTTCCGCGATGAATTCACTGTCTTGCCACCCTGCCGGTTTTACGGCGACATCTACGACCAGGACAAAAAACGCGCGCGTCGGCTGGCGCAACACGCCGGCTGGCTGATGGCGGCGGAACTGCGTTCGGCAGGCGTGGATTTCAGTTTTGCTCCGGTGCTGGATGTGGATACCGGCGTCAGCGATGTGATCGGTGACCGCGGTTTTCACCAGCGACCGGAAGCGGTGGCGGATCTGGCCCATGCCTGGATGAGCGGCATGAAACAGGCCGGCATGTCCGCCACCGGCAAACACTTTCCGGGGCACGGCTCGGTCAAGGCCGATTCGCATGTGGGCTTTCCGGTGGATGAACGCTCCCTCGCCGACATACGCTCGTTTGATCTGGTGGCGTTCGAACGCGCCATTCATTACGGCCTGGCGGCAATGATGCCCGCCCATGTCATCTACCCGCAGGTGGACGACAGGCCGGCGGGCTTTTCCCGCATCTGGCTGCAGCAGATCTTGCGCGGAGAACTGGGTTTCGAAGGCGTGATTTTCAGCGACGACCTGTCCATGCAAGCAGCTTCCGTGGGCGGTGACATCGTGGAGCGGAGCCATTTGGCGGTGGAAGCCGGTTGCGACATGGTGCTGGTGTGCAATGACCGTCCAGCCGCGGTAAAACTGGTAGACGAGTTCGAGACAGAGATTCAACTGGCGTCAGCAGCCCGGCTGGTGCGCATGCATGGCCATGGCGGACATCACTGGGAGCGGCTGGAGCGCATGCCCGAATGGCAGTTGGCGCGTTCGGCGCTGGACCCCGAATTTCACCTGGTGTAAGCATTCAAGCCCCTTGCCGGAGCCAAGGCCGCGCGGGTTCTGTCATGGTGCCACCGCTGGCCATAAATTGCTTTAACTTTGGCGCCAGACCCGATAGATTCCGTACTCTTTTCGTGCTCACGGCATGGACTGACAGAAACAGCCGATGTCAGCCGGAGTTCCGGCTTCATTAACCCTGTGAATCACCTGTTCAACATGACCAGAATACTGACTTTCAATTACGAATACCCGCCGCTGGGCGGCGGTGGCGGCTATTTATGCCGGGATGTGATGGAGGAATTCGTCAGCCAGGGCCACGAGGTAACAGTGATCACTTCCGCTTTTGCCGATCTGGTGGAGCAGGAAACGGTCAATGGCGTGGAAATCCTGCGCGTACCGGTGTTGGCGCGCAAGGGCCAGAACTCGGCCAGTATTCTCTCGATGCTGAGCTATTAC
>QOAV01000053.1 GCA_003972845.1 Gammaproteobacteria bacterium | reverse complement strand
CCGCGGGTTCTGTTCCGGCGATTTGCACTGCGACTGGCTCGTGCTCGCCGGCAAAATCCATGCGCATCCTTGATTTGCGGGAGTTCCACAAATGCGCCTGCGACGTGGTCATCTCCGAAAACGCCAGTTCCGCGCCAAAGCTTCGGCACAGCTGACGAAAAGGCTTGTCCGTAATCCCCGACATGGGGGCAAGAAACAGGCCGTGTTTGAAATGGTAGGGGCCAATATGCATGGGCGGAGTTTAGCGAAAAATCATTTTCAACCCTACCGCGACAAGAAAGATGGCAAACACGCGCTTTACCGTTGGCACCGGCAGGGTGTGGGCCAGTCTGGCGCCCAGCGGCGCAGTCAGTATGCTGGCGGCGGATATGGCCAGAAAAGCGCGGGGGTCGATGAAACCGCTGAGTTGCCCGGTCTTTCCCATGCCGGTGATGACGAAACCGAGAGTGGCGGCCAGCGCAATGGGCAGGCCACAGGCTGCGGATGTGGCAATGGCCTCACGCAAACCCCGTCCTTTCCATACCAGATAGGGCACCGTCATGCTGCCGCCGCCAATGCCGGCGAGGGCGGAAACCAGACCAATGGCGATGCCTGCGGGCGTTCGCGGGCCGTTGGCGTCATGGGGGTCGGGTCGAAAGCCACTGAGCATTTGCGCGGCTACCAGCAGCACGAACAGGCCGAAACCGGTTTTCAGAATTTGGGTATCGATGCGGCTGGCGAGCCAGGCCCCGGCCAGAGCGCCGCCAACCAGCCCCGGCGCAAGTTTATTGACATCGGCAACCCGTATTGCGCCATGACGAAAATGAGCGACCAGGGAAGAAATCGATGTCGGAATGATGGTGGCCAGCGAAGTGCCGAGAGCAGTCTGCATGAGCCACGGGTTATCCGGGTTGGCCGCGCTGAACAAGGCCGCCAGCGCCGGCACCACGATGAGGCCGCCGCCGACGCCGAGCAAGCCGGCAATGACGCCGGTGATAGCGCCAATGAAAATGTAGGTTGCGAGCAGAATGGGGTGACCTTGATTGGACGAGAATCCGGAATATAACTCAATTATAGAAGCTATTCCGACTACATAAAGAGTAGAGCCATGTTCCCTTTGCCCAATATCGGCATACTCAAGCGCGGAGGTAAGGACAGCCCTGAAGAAATGACGGCCGATCAGTGGGGCGCAGTTACCAGCGATTTGAAGTGCCCGGCGCTCAGGTCGGCATGCGGATCATGGAAAAAAGGGATTTCGTAAGGTGCTGGAGAAGTCCTTCGGCTGATTCTGAATCAGCCGGGGCGGAAGGAGCCTCGGGTCAGAACGGCGCTTTTGTGCCGGCGTAGACTTTGGTGTCACCGTTAGCAGAAATGCCGACATCCACGCGCAGCTGCAGTTTCACGAATGACTTGATTTTCCAGTGTATGCCCACGCCCGCGCCCGCTTCCAGATCGGTAATGTCGATATCCCCCACATCCGGCCAGGCATTGCCCACATCGAGGAAAACGGCTCCGCGTACGCTGTTGTGACCAAACAGCGGTCTCAAATAGACCACATTCGCCAGCAGATAAGCATTGCCAAACACCGAATCCCGGGCGTAGCCGCGCAAAGTGCTGGCGCCGCCCAGTTCATAGGTCGGCTCATTGAAAAAAGTATCTGACGAAAAGCCGGCGCGCAACTGATAGTTCAGATTGTGGTGGGGTTTGTCATTGAGCCAGGTGAAGCGGCGGTAGTAGAAATTGTTGGTGGTGAAATCGCCTTCTTCTCCAATGTCGGAATGGCCCCACTCCATTTCATAGCCAAACTCGCGGCCGGTGCGGCTGAACAGATGGTCGTGAACTTCGGTATAACCAATTTCCATCAGATAGGAGCCACGACTGCCGTCTTCGAACAGACCCGGTTTGCCTTCCAGCAGGTTATGTTCCCGGTGGCGGGCGATCAGTCCGGCGCGAAAGAACCAGCCGCGACTGGGGCCGATCTTGCGGAACCAGCGGCCCAGTTTGAAGCCGATGCTGGTAGCCTCGCGCTGATAAACCGATTCTTCATCATCGCGCGCATTCACCGATTCGTCGGAAAAATTGCTGAATATGTTGATGTCCCAGGCGCTACCGCGAATCCGCGGATAGCGATAGTCCAGTCCGAAGCTCTTTTCCTTGTTGACCTTGGCGCCCTTGAAATCCTTGATCTTGAAATCGGCGGCCAGACTCTGGTTACGGCCGGCTATATTGTCCCATTTCAGATTGACGCCATAGGACAAATCACCGTCGGCGCTGCGGGCAAATGTCGGCAATGGCAGCAGAAAATATTTTTCCTCGACAGTAACGTCGAGTATCACGCCATCGTCTTCTTCGACAGTTTTGATGTCCACGCGCTTGAACAAACCCAGATCCATGATGCCCTGGCGCGAGCGTTCAATCAGTTCCGGGTCGGCCGGATCACCCGTTTTCAACTGCATTTCCTGCAACATGGTGCGCGGAATGGTGACGCGGTTGCCGTGAAAGCGGATTTCCCGAATGGGCGGATAGCGGGGATCAGGCGTTTTGGCGACTGGCGGCGTGAACAGAGAACCGAATATCTGCCCCATGGTCATGTCGTCACTGGCTCCGGCGCTGCCGGACAGCGCGAGCAATAGCAGGGTCAGCTTGCAGCCGCGCCAGATGGATTGCGCACGCGGGGTCTCAGCTTGCTTGATTTTCATCATCGCCGGGCATTATAACCAAGATGAGCAAGGGTAACATGCGTTTATTTTCAATATCATGGAGGGCTGATATTGATCTGGCCGCAATCAGCTCTCGCGCAATGCCGCCGCCATTTGTTCGCAGACTTCCTTGGCGTCACCGAAGATCAGCGAGCAGTTATCCTTGTAGAAAAGCTCGTTTTCCACGCCGGAGTAACCCGGTCGCATGGAGCGTTTGACCACGAAAACATAACCCGCCTTGTCCACTTCCAGTATGGGCATGCCATAGATGGGGCTGTTCGGGTCGTTCTTTGCTGCCGGGTTGACCACATCATTGGCGCCGATAACCACCACCACATCGGTGGTGGGGAATTCCGGGTTGATTTCGTCCATTTCCACCACGATGTCGTAGGGGATGTCGGCCTCGGCCAGCAATACGTTCATGTGGCCGGGCATGCGGCCGGCCACCGGATGGATGGCAAATTTCACCGTTACACCTTTTTTCTGCAACAGATCCACTACTTCTTTCAGGGCGTGCTGGGCCTGCGCCACGGCCATACCGTAGCCGGGCACGAATACCACCTTGTCGGAGTTTTCCATCATGAACACGGCGTCTTCCGCGGCGGCGGCTTTCACGCCTTTGCCAGCGGCGGAGGCCATGGGCGACTCTTCGGCGTCAGACGAACCGAAGCCACCAAAGATGACGTTTAACAGCGAGCGGTTCATGGCCCGGCACATGATGGTGGACA
>QOAV01000207.1 GCA_003972845.1 Gammaproteobacteria bacterium | reverse complement strand
CAGTAGCGCGTCTTAATTTTCCGCCTCGTACAGGCCATAATCCCACAGTTCGGCGCTCTTTCGCGGCATGCCTGTGGCGACTTTCCAGTCATCGCCGGAACCATCCGCGGGCGGGCGAATGTCCACTTCACATGGTTGATGCTCCTGGCCGACTGCTTCCAGAAAAACCGACGCACCGTTGAAGTAAGCGTGGGTGGTGTCCAGATGCGCACCGCGTACGGATAAATCCCAGGCGTATACGTCGTAGCGGATTTGCAGCGGGCCGGAGCAGGGCGCGCAACGCCAGCTGTCCTTGTCCTGCTTGTGGGCAGGGACTTTCTCGCCGCCACAGGATGCCTCCAGGGTGACGATATGGCGGGCAAAGTCGCGGATCATGTAACTGCCGGGAATCCAGGCCGGCAGGCGCAATACCTGGCCCTCCGGGTCCGGCGAAGCAACATCCAGCACGACGCGAAAGATATGAGCGCCGGGATCGTGCGGCACGATGGCGTAGCGTATCGCCGGGGCGCTCATTTCAGTACAGTCAGGCGGTCGCCCACTCGCAATTTTCCGGCTGAATCATGGATGACGTTCTGGCCGAAAAACACTTTGCCGTCCTTTTCCCGGTAAGTGGCCAGTGTCTGCAGCGGTTCGCCGCTGGAGACCTCGCCGGTATCCGGGTCGACCGTGGGAATGGGGCAGCGCGAGCAGGGTTTGACCACGCGCATGACGATATCGCCAATGCGGATTTCCGACCAGCCGTCCTCCGCGTAGGCGTCGCAGCCATCCACCACCAGATTGGGGCGGAAGCGGCGCATCTCCACCGGTTGATCGAGCCGATTGTTGAGGTCATCCAGCGAGGCCTGCGAGATCAGCAGCAGCGGGAAGCCGTCGGTGAATCCGGTGTGGTCGTCCGGTTTTGCGTAAGTCTGGTCGCAAGTGCGCACCTCATCATCGGGTATCTGCACCAGATGACAGGTCTCGCCCACGGCCTGCTCCAGCCATTGATCCGCCGCCTGAATATGCCAGGCGTTCACCGTGTCATTCCAGACTGTTGCTTTCATGCGCGGGGTATGGGCATCGCAGCGGGGAACGGCAAATGCGTCCATGCCGAAAGACGACAGCGTCAGTTGGCCTTCCCTAATGCCTGTTTCAATCAGCGCCAGTTGCGGGTGGGTGCGCTGGGTGAGCATTTTTCCGGCGTTGTCGACGATCATCCAGCGGCGGTCGTAGCGTAAACCCATGCCATCAAGATCACTCGTCTGCAGATCAATACCGGCGCAGGATTTCACCGGGTAGATATGCAGCCCGGTCAGGCTGATTTCTGATGTGCTCATCGTGTCGCCACGCTGCCGATCTGGCTGATGCTGCCGCTGGAGCGGTTATAATACAGAAAACGTCCCAGCGGCGTGCCCAGATAGCCATCCACGCCTTGCTGGTTGTCGCTGCGAATATCGCTGGCGGAGAAATGTTCGCCATCGAAGCCCGGATTGTTACCGCCGTGAGTGTGGTAGCTGGCCTGGGTGGCCTGCGGCTTGGGTCCCAGCGACACATGGTCGAGCGCGCCGGACCGGGCTGATGTGAAGCTGTAACTGTCGCCTTTGGCGCGATAGACCCAGCCGCCATATTCGCGGTTTTCGCGTATGGATCTGGGGTTGACTTTGTTCAGGGCCGCCCGCGCCGCATCACGGGAGCTGCTGAAACCGCCTTCCTCGCCATCCGCTTTGCCCGAGGCCGAAGCCACGGCTACCGCACCGGCAATGATGCCGCCGGCTATGATCATGTTTTTCATGAAATTCAGCGCCCGGTTCTGAAACGGCAGGACGGGATCGAAGCTGCGTTGTGATTGCGGCGCCACCACCCACTGGAGCAGCACGCGTTGCTCATTCAGACCCGTCAGCGGACTGACGCCTGCCTGCAGCGAAACAGCAGCGGCCGACTGTTTGCCCACGCCTGTCGCCCATTGCACGGCGCGTTGTACATGGCCACTGGTATCGCCAAATTCGGCATAGGAAAGGCTGCTGTGCGGCGTTTCCCGTGCGACGCGCATATTCCGGGCCAGCAGGTCGCCGTTGCGTTGAATATGAGCCAGTTTCCCGGACCAGCCGGGCGTGGCAAAGCCGGCCTGATATACCGCCGCGCCCACGCGGTCCGCCAGGTGCAGACGGGAAATGCCGCCGCTGAATTCGATGCCGGCGTCGCTGTGCCAGCTCGTGGCCAGTTGCCGCCAGCCACTGGCCGCTGATTGCAGCTTGCCGCTGGCGCTGTCTCTGAAGCCGGGCAGCGCAGCCTGTGTAGCTGCCGCAGCGCCGCCGCTGAAACCCAGCTTGAAGCCGCCGCGAGACCAGGCGGTAGCCACAGAGGAATGGCCCGGCTGCCGGTCGAACGCAGCAAAAATCTGACCAAAATGATTGTTCAGGGCAAAACTGCCTTGGCTGTACAGCAGAGGATTTTGTTGGTCGATATCATCATCGGCGTAGAGCTGCTGCGCGCCATACAGACCGACCCAGCGATCTGTCTGACCAACTGCGGCCAGGTTCACGTCGGCAAAAGCCGGGTGCACACCGGCCGCCAGAGACAGAAAAAAAACAATGACCCGGTTCATTTCAGATACAGGCGTTTGTTGATTCTCAGGGTTTTCCTGTCAATCCAGTATTTGGTCGAGCGGCCGTAGGTGACGGTCAGGATGCCGTTTGGCTGGCCATTGTCGTCGATGGCTGGCAGCAGCAGAGCGTCGAACAGGACGATGTATTCGTCGGCGTTCTCGGTGAAGCCGATGCGGTAATGCTTCAGGGCTTTACGTTTTTCATCAAGGTCGGGCAGTTGCCGGAAATCCCTCCACGCGGTTTCCCAGGCCAGCAGATAATTGCCCGGCACAGACAGACGGCTGTCGTGGCGAGTGACGAAATCATCTTCAATGAACTCCCCGCAGACATAACCGTCAGTCAATGTGCAGTCGGGCGCATGGCTATCAACCCAGTCTTTGGCCGCTCTAACATCGGCCTGTTCAGCCATGACGCTGAACGGCGTAATCAGCAGTAAAATCAGACATTTTTGCGAGAATCCAGACATCAATTGTTTATATTGCCCAGGCGCGAAACGTGCCGAGACTGGTGATCGTAAAACAGGAACGCGCCAGCGGGAGTGCCGAGATAGCCATCGACCCGGAAATAATCATCCGAGCGCTTGTCCTGCGGCGAAAAATGTTCGTTGTCGTATCTCGGGTCGGGACCGCCGTGGGTGTGATAGGTGGCGCGGGCGTTGCCGGGTTTGTTGCCCAGGGATACGCTGTCTATATCCCCTTTCACCGGAGAGGTGTAGCCGTAGGTGTTGTCTCCCGAGCGCAAGACCCAGCCGCCGTATTCCCGGTTTTCCCGCACTGATTTCGGATTGACCTCGTTCAATATGGCGCGGGCTGCGTCGTGCTGATTCTCGAATCCGCCCTGTTC
>QOAV01000046.1 GCA_003972845.1 Gammaproteobacteria bacterium | reverse complement strand
CACATGCGTGAGGTGGCGGAGCCGTTTGATGATGTCACCTTGCGCGAGCGTGATGATCTGGCCATGATTGCCGTGCAGGGGCCGAATGCCGCGGACAAGCTGATCGCCGGCATGGGCGGCGATCCCAGCCTCGATCCGGTGCGTGAGCTAAAGCCTTTTCATTCTCATAGTGTGGGCGAGATGATGTTCGCCCGCACTGGCTACACCGGCGAGGACGGCTTCGAGATCATGTTTCAGGGCAAGGCCGCGCCGTTCATGTGGAAAATGTTGCAGGAAGCGGGCGTAGCGCCGGTGGGCCTGGGCGCGCGCGATACCCTGCGGCTGGAAGCGGGCATGAACCTCTACGGCGCGGACATGGACGAAGAAAAAACGCCGTTCGACGCCGGGCTGGCCTGGACCGTGGCCATGAAGGATGATCGCGATTTCATCGGTCGCGCTGCGCTGGAAAAACAGCAGGCGGATGGTCTGCCTTATCGTTTCGTCGGTCTGGTGCTGGAAGACAAGGGCGTTTTGCGTAATCATCAGGCTGTATTGTGTGGCGACTACGGTGAAGGCGAAATCACCAGCGGCAGTTTCTCGCCGACCCTGGGCAAGGCCATTGCCATGGCGCGTATTCCGGCAGCAGTGCCTGCTGATGCCGAGCTGGCGGTGGACATGCGTGGAAAACCAAAAAAAGTCAGGCAAACAAAGATGCCATTCGTGCGCGATGGCAAACCCCTTATAGCGATACAGGACTGAGGTACAGCAAATGAGCACTCCGGAAAATCTGAAATATCTGTCTTCTCACGAATGGGTGGATGACCTGGGCGACGGCCATGTGCGCATTGGCATTACCGATCATGCGCAGGATGCGCTGGGTGATCTGGTGTATGTGGAACTGCCGGCGGTGTATTACAAATTCGAGAAAGGTGACCAGGCTGCCGTTGTCGAATCAGTCAAGGCTGCGTCTGATATTTACGCGCCGGTTTCCGGCGTTGTGGTGGCGGTCAACGAGGCGCTGGCCGACGAGCCGGAAAAAATCAATGATGATCCTTATGGCGAGGGCTGGATGATCAAGCTCAAGCTGGACAATCCGGACGAGCTGGACGAGTTACTGGACGCCGAGGCTTATCAAGGTGTGTTGTCAGAAGAAGACTGACTGCTCGTCTGTTGCGGGGGAGTGACAGAAGTATTGTTGCTTCCGAGAGTCCTCCGCATGATGCGCCGGCGGGTGTATTCCGCACACGGGATACGGAGCCTGCGCGGGAGCGGTGTCGCGTATACAAAATGAAGCTGTATTAAACCGGACTGAAAGAATGCCTTTTATCCCCCATACCGAAACCGACATCCGCCGCATGCTAGACGCTATCGGCGCTGACAGTATCGACGATCTGTTCGATGAGATTCCGGCGGCGTTGCGTTCTGATGACCAGCTTGATCTGCCCGCAGGTCTCAACGAAATGGAGATCACGCGGCTGGCGCAGCAGCGCGCCGCGCGCGATGGTCGTTATGTGAATTTCATCGGCGCGGGTGCTTACGAGCATCATGTCCCGGCAGCGGTGTGGGAGCTGACTACCCGAGGTGAGTTTTATACCGCCTACACGCCCTATCAGGCCGAGGCGTCGCAGGGTACGCTGCAGCTGCTCTACGAATACCAGTCCATGATGGCGGCACTCATGGCCATGGATGTGTCCAACGCCAGCATGTACGACGGCGCTTCGGCGCTGGGTGAGGCGGTACTCATGGCCATTCGCGTCCAGCGCAAGCCGCACAAGGTACTGATGCCGAAAACGGTCAATCCGGCCTACCGCAAGGTGGTGCATAATCTGGTGTGGCGGCAGGGCATCGAACTGCCGGAAGTGGATTATGACCCGGCAGGCGGACATGTCACCATCGACGCGCTGGAGGCGATGGATCTTGCCGACGCGGCGGCGCTGGTGATCCCGCAGCCCAATTTCTTCGGCGTGCTGGAGGATGTGGATGCGCTCACCGACTGGGCGCACGACAAGGGCTTGCTGGTGATCGGCGTGGTCAATCCGCTGGCCATGTCGCTGCTGAAACCGCCCGGCCAATGGGGAAGCCAGGCTGCACAAGGGGGCGCGGACATCGTGGTGGGCGAAGGCCAGCCGCTGGGCGCGCCGCTGTCTTCCGGCGGGCCGTATTTCGGATTCATGTGTTGCACCCAAAAACTGGTGCGGCAGATGCCCGGCCGCATCATTGGCCGCACGGTGGATCTGGATGGCAAGGAAGGCTTCACCCTCACCCTGCAGGCGCGCGAGCAGCATATCCGCCGCGGCAAGGCGACATCGAACATTTGCACCAACCAGGGCTTGCTGGTGACGGCGGCGACCATTTTCATGGCGCTGAAAGGCCCGCAGGGGCTTAAGGACATGGCTCTGCAATCCCACGCCAATACCCGCAAGCTGGTGGAAAAACTCACCGCCTCCAGCGGCGTGCATTCGGTGTTCAACCGGCCCGTGTTCCACGAGTCGGTTATTCGACTGGATGCGCCCGCGCAGCAGATACTGCGGGCCATGGAAACGCGCGGCATCGTTGGCGGTTATGACCTCGGCCCCGATTATCCCGAGCTGGGCGACGCCGTGCTGGTTTGCGCCACGGAAATGCGCACCGAAGAGGAAATGGACGACTACGCCGACAAGCTGGCTGAAGTGGTGTGACCTGGCGGCGGGATGCGCTGCCTTGCGCGTATAAATCAGGCTGGAGGCTTTAGACAGCAGAGCGAATTTATTCGCCCATTTACAAACATCAGGAAACAGACCATGAAAGTTGCATACATATTCTCAACCCAGGGCCATTCGGTCTCTTACAAACTCGGCCAGATGATCCTGCCGCAACTGGAAAACGATGCCCACGGCGTCGAAGTGGTCGGCATGTTCTTTTTCGAGGATAACTGTTATGTGCTGCAGGAAGGCAACCCCATCGGCGAGCGTCTGGCGGCGGTGGCGAAAGCCAAAGGCATGCTGCTCATGGGCTGTGACAAGTGCTGTATCGAGCGCGAGATTGACGACAAACTGGTGGATGGCGCGGTGATCGGCTGTTTCCCCAATCTGTATTCCGCCTTGTCTGGTAATATGCCGGATCAGGTCATTACCCTATAACCAAAACGAGGAGAACGCACATGGCTACCGTAACACTGCAAGGCAACGCGATTAACACTAACGGCGATCTGCCGGAAACTGGCGCGACTGCGCCGGATTTCAGCCTGACCAATGGCGAACTGGCCGATGTCGGTCTGGGCGATTTCGCGGGCAAGAAGAAGGTGCTGAATATCGTGCCCAGTCTGGACACGCCCACTTGCGCCACGTCCACGAAGAAATTCAACGAAAAGGCTGCAAACATGGCCGAAACTGTGGTGTTGGTGATATCCGCCGATCTGCCGTTTGCCCAGGGCCGTTTCTGCGAAGCTGAAGGCATCAAGAATGCTATCCC
>QOAV01000016.1 GCA_003972845.1 Gammaproteobacteria bacterium | reverse complement strand
TAATCACGGCGGAAACTATGCTTGATGTTGTGGTCCAATACCATGATTTATGTCAAAACAGTCAGAATATAATTGTATTCGTATATTCGGAATGTCTTTCCTTATAGGGCTCTATGCGTGATCGAGCCAAAGTGATTCACCTGAAGTTTTTGGATTAATGCCAATACGATGCTACGCTTATCGGACTAAAACCAAATAATAATTAGTATGTTGAAAGAACGTTCTAATATTTTACTTTACCTTGTTTTAGCCACCATTGCGGGTTACAGCCTGGGTGGTGCGGGCCAGGTATTGGCTTCAACGCCGCTGGTGGTCAATGCGCATCCGGGTATTCGCATTCATGATTCATCCTACAAGCCTCCTCCGGATGGCTGGCCTTCCTGGCTGCCCTGGAACGGAGAGGGCAAGAACAAGGGGCCGTCCTATCGCTACGGCCCGGCATTGATTCGCCACGGCGGCAACCAGTTGCATTTCTGGGCCTGTTCGCAGGGTGATCCGGACATCAATATCGCCGACTACATTCGTTACAAGCACTCGAGTAATGGCGGGGTTTCCTGGGGAGCAGAAAACATTGCTCTGGCGCCCACCCCCGGTTCACTGGACAGCTGGGCGGTATGCGACCCCAGTGTGATCAAGATCGGCGGCTGGTACTACATGGCCTACACCGGCACCAAAAACTCCACCGCCGGCGGTTTTACCAATCACGTGTTTGTGGCGCGCTCAACCCGGCCTGACAGCGGTTACCAGAAATGGAACGGTTCGGGCTGGGGCGGAACGCCTTCCCCGGCGGTGAGATACACCGGATCAGCCGACAACTGGGGTTTTGGAGAGCCGTCGATGGTGGTGAAGGATGGCGTTATCTATTTCTATTTTACCGTGGACGAGGGCACGCCAAGAACGCGCGTCGCGACCGCGCCAGCGAACAACCCGAACTGGCCCGGGGCGCTTGTGCATCATGGTTATGCGATCTCCGAGCGGGACTGGGCGGAAGACCAGACGGATGTCAAATACCTGCCGCAGGTGGGGCGCTTCATTGGCGTGGGTATTGCCAACCGTTTTACATCCAGCAGCTATTTGCATGTATGGGAATCGCTGGATGGCTTGCATTTTTATCCGGTGGATACAGTGGCGGCGAATCTGCAACCGACTGCGCACAACGCAGGACTGTCCGGCGACGCCAGTGGCCATGCCGAGATGGGCAACAGGGAATATGTATCCTACAGCTATACCGGTCCAGGCGGGGACTGGGGGCGCTGGGATGCGTTTCTGAACAGGATCAGCATTGGCGGGCCGCCTTATGCGCCACTGAACATCCCGGTAAAAAACGATATCACGCCGATATTGCAACTGTTGCTGATGTAGCTACTGGCTTTCCCTGGCGGCCTTGACCAGTTGTTGCATATCTTCGCCCCAGAATTTTTCCAGGTCGTAGAAATCCCGCGCTTCTTTCATCATGACGTGGACGATGACATCGCCGTAGTCCACCAGTACCCAGTCATTGCTTTCGCCATCGCCTTCTTCGTTCAGCGGACGATGTCCGAGTTTTTTCAGGTCATCGACCATGTTGCGGGCGACGGCGCGGGTATGCAGGCTGGACGTGCCGTTGGAGACGATCATGTAATCGGTGACATCGGTCAGATCCCTGACGTCCAGCACCCGGATATCCTCGGCCTTGTAATCTTCCAGCGCCGCGACCGCGGCGTCTTTCAGTTTTTCTGCATCACTCATGAGTTTTGGTACAGCTTGTGTTGTTGAATGTATTTGATGACGCTGTCTGGCGTCATGCCTGAAATATCTTCGCCGTTTTTCAGGCGGGCGCGGAGTGTAGTGGCTGAGACCGGATTTGGCGAGACTTCCGCGAAGAAAAACCGGCCGGCCAGCTGCTTTTTCAATTCTTCCCGGTCCGACGTGGCGCGTGCCTTTGCCCATTCGGGTATTTCCCGATCTTTCCCCGGCCGGTGCATGGCGACGATATGGGCCAGTTGCGGGATGTCGCGCCAGCGCTTCCAGGTATTGAACTGGTGCAGGGAGTCTTCGCCGATGAGCAGGGCCAAAGGCCGTTGCGGCCACTCCTCGCGGAATGATTGCAGGGTGTCAATGGTCCATGACGGACCCGGTCGATGAAACTCCCTGTCGTCCACCTCGATGCGCTGGTCAGACTCTGCCGCCAGCCGCGCCATTGCCAGCCGCTGTTCTGCGCTGGCCAGCGGCGTTTCGCGGTGGGGCGGGCGGGCGGCGGGAACCAGGCGCAGCTGTGGATAGTCAATGGCGGCCATAGCTTCCAGGGCGGGGCGCAAATGCCCGAAATGGATCGGGTCGAATGTGCCTCCGAGTATGAGCACCGGGGCGTCGCTCAATGATCAGCCTCGTACATGGCCCTCGCCAAGAACGATATATTTTTGCGAGGTCAGACCTTCCAGCCCCACCGGGCCGCGCGCATGCAGCTTGTCGGTGCTGATGCCGATTTCCGCGCCTAGGCCATACTCAAAGCCGTCGGCGAAGCGGGTCGAGGCATTGATCATCACCGAGCTGGAGTCCACCTCACGCAGGAATTGCATGATTTTGCTGTAGTTCTCGGTAACGATGCTGTCGGTGTGATCGGAGCTGTGCGCGTGTATATGGGCGATGGCCTGATCGATGCCGTCGACGACGCGGATGGACAGGATTGGCGCCAGATATTCGGTATCCCAGTCTTGTTCCGTGGCTGCCCTGGTGTCGGGCAGGATAGCGCGGGTTTTTTCACAGCCGCGCAGCTCCACGCCTTTTTCTTCAAACGCCTGTGCCAGTCGCGGCAGAATTTCCCGTGCGGCGCCTTCCGATACCAGCAGGGTTTCCATGGCGTTGCACACGCCATAACGGTGCGTTTTGGCATTCATGGCGATGGCAAACGCCTTGTCCATATCGGCGTCATCGTCGATATAGACATGGCAGATGCCATCGAGATGCTTGATGACAGGTACGGTGGATTCGCGGGAAATGCGCTCGATCAGCCCCTTGCCGCCGCGCGGGATAATCACGCTGACCGTGTCGCTCATGGTAATCAGCTCGCCCACGGCGGCGCGATCCGGGGTGTTGATGACTTGCACGGCATCGGCGGGCAGCCCGGCCTGTTCCAGTCCGGCGTAGATGCAGTCGGCTATGGCCAGGTTGGAATGAATGGCCTCGGAGCCGCCGCGCAATATGGTGGCGTTGCCGGACTTCAGACACAGCGCCGCGGCGTCGGCGGTGACATTGGGGCGCGATTCGTAGATGATGCCGATGACGCCCAGCGGTACGCGCATTTTGCCCACCTGTATGCCGGAAGGCTGTTTTTTCAGGTCGGTGATTTCGCCCACCGGGTCGGGCAGGGCGGCGACCTGGCGCAGGCCTTCGGCCATGCCCTCGATGCGCTCCGGCGTCAGCGCCAGCCGGTCGAGCAGGGCGGCGTCCAGCCCTTTGT
>QOAV01000088.1 GCA_003972845.1 Gammaproteobacteria bacterium | reverse complement strand
TCGGCTGGCCAGCAGCAGGAAATCGTACACCTTGCCGGTGAGCGTCAAATCGTGGTTGGCGTCGATGGCGCGCCGGATCAGCTTGCCGTCGTCCATGCCGAATGCAAAACTGACGCCCGCGTCGGCGGCTTCGACTTTCACCGAGCGGCCTTCCAGATAATCCAGTTCGCCTTCGTCGATGGCTTTGGCGAACAGACGGCTGAGCGTGGCAACCATGACCGCGGCGTGTACGCCGGGCGGAACAAGGGATACAGGCAGCCGCAGCGGGGCGGGGAGTAGCGGTGAATGTGTTGTTGTCATGTTCATGGCGGGATCCGGTCAAATCACAGGCGCACCATTTTATGTGAACGCGCACCTGTGTTTATTGATCCCGGTCAGATTTGAAGTATATCCCGGATTTGTCAGGCTTCTGCTCTTCAGGCCAGTTTCAGTGAGTCGGCCAGTGCGCTGACGGGTGTTTCGCCGTGCAGGATGATTCGTCTGGTTAGATCAAGAAACGGCCACTGGCTGAAATCCAGTATTGCTTTCTGTTCCAGAGTAAGCAACGTATTCACGCCTTCGCCGGACAAATCCTGCTCGCCTCGCGCCGCCATACGTCCCAGCTCGTGATGATGGGAATCCTCGCTGGTGGCGGTGGTCATCAGATCACCCAGACCCGCCAGAGTGTAAGGCGTCGATGATTCGCCGCCCATGCTGGTCATGATGTCGGCCATTTCCTTCAGTGTTGCTACGGCCAGAAAACCTCGCACGTTGTCGCCCAGTTTCAGTTCATCGGCCATGCCGAACAGCATGGCGTAAACATTTTTCAGTACGGCGCACAACGCAGCGCCATGCATGTCGGGCCAGGGCGCGAGATCCAGTCTGGTATCGTGAAACAGGTCCATGCCCGTTCGCAAGGCACCTTCGCCGGTAGCGCTTACGGTAGCGTAAGATGGCCGATCGGCGAGTATTTCTTCGGCAATCATGGGGCCGTACATCATGGTCAGGCCGGTACTGGACGGCAGACCCTGCTGCAGCGCCTGAGGTGCTGTGCGGCCTTCCGCGTCCAGCGCCTTGGCCATGCTCAGACAGACGCAGCCGGAGCCAAGATGAGGCCCGATGTCGGACGCCAACTCGAACAGCGGTGCGGTGGGGGTGCAGAATACAATGGCATCCGCCCGGGCGGCGGTATCGTGCAGGTTGAAATCAGCAAGATCGCCGGAATAATACGGGTCCCAGATGAAGATCTGATGGTGGGAACGAAGCAGGTGCTCCATGGCATGTCCCATTTCGCCATAGCCGAGGATCAGGATGTTCATTCGGCCGACTTGTTCACCAGAATATCTTGCAGACCCTTTTCATTGTTGCAAAATGTGATGGCGTCCGGGCTGATATCGCCGTCGGCAAGATGCTGGTCGCATTTTTTGGTATTCCTGTATTCACTGCATGCTTTCATCTGCTGCTCAATATCAAGTTTTTGTGTGTGTGGCGAGATAACTGGCGGTATCTATGCCAAGAGCTAACAGCATTTTATGGAGCCTCAGCCCTTGCAGTTTCTGCGTCAGTTTTTCGAAACATTCGCGGCCGCGTTTCATGTTCAGGAACATGGTGGCCAGGATGTAAGCGCCAAGCGCTGCAAGAATGCCGTAGAGGATGACGAATAATGCCAGGCTGAGCAGATCCATAGGCTACCGTGAGCAGGAAGAATATGCGATTATAGCAATTATTGATGCGCCCATCATTGATGCGGATCAATAAACTGACAGGCTGTTTTTGGCATGCGGGAATTAAAAAATTTCGGCTTTACTTGCCTTATATCAATGCGCCCGGTCGGGCGCGCTGGGAAGATTCGGCTGTTTACAAACACTAAATCTGGAGAGAAGCGAATGAGAAAACTGGTGATCATGGTACTGACGAGTCTGGCCCTGTTGAGTTCCGGCGCGTGGGCGGAAGGCATGTCGAAAGAGCAGATGGCGGCGGTCAAGCACGCGAATCCCATGCCTAATCTGATGAAGGTGGTAGGGGAAAACCAGGACAAACTGAAATTGAACGACAAGCAGAAAAAGGCGCTGGCTCAATGGGTGGATCGCTACAAGCCGCGCATGATGAAAATGGTCAAGGCCGTGAACATGCTGGAGAAACAGCTGCATGACGCTGCGCTGGCGGGGGCGCCGGGTTCCATGCTGAAAAAGATCGCCTCAAAAATGCTTAGTGTGCGTGGTGCCATCATCAAGCAGAAAGTAATGTGCCGGAACAATCTGGCGCGCGTTCTTACCAGGGATCAATTAAAAAAGACCCTGGAGTTGTACAAGAAACAGAACGGCTGATCCTTGCCTGAAGGCCCGGAGATCCGCCGTGCGGCGGATCAGGTGGAGCAGGCCATCGCCGGGCAGCCGGTTGTTGAAGTGGCCTTTGGCCTGCAGC
This sequence comes from Gammaproteobacteria bacterium, assembly GCA_003972845.1. Taxonomy (GTDB): domain Bacteria; phylum Pseudomonadota; class Gammaproteobacteria; order QOAV01; family QOAV01; genus QOAV01. The sequence goes on along the minus strand of QOAV01000088.1, from coordinate 1,065 downwards.
GGCTGCAGCGCTGGCGAGGCGCGTTCAGCGACAGCCGGGTGCAGAGAGTGGAAACCCGCGGCAAGGCCATGCTCACCCGGTTTGATAATGGCCTGAGTATCTACAGCCACAACCAGCTTTACGGGCGCTGGATTTGCCATGCCGCAGATGAAACGCCTGATACCCGACGTCAGTTGCGTCTGGCCATACGCACCGGCGAACGCCAGGCGTCGCTCTATAGCGCCTCTGATATCGATGTGCTCACGGATGCCGAAATCGAACGGCATCCCTTCCTGCGCAAGCTTGGCCCGGATGTGTTGAGCGATGATCTGTCTGCGGGGCAACTGGTTGCGCGGTTGCTGTCAGCACGTTTCCGCAATCGCCAGCTGGGATCATTACTGACCGATCAGTCCTTCGTCGCCGGCCTCGGCAATTACCTGAGATGCGAAATACTGTTTTCCTGCGCTCTGCTTCCCGCGGTCAGGCCTGTTGCTCTCGATACTGCCGCGTTGCGGGGGCTGGCGGCCGAGATTCTGCGGTTGCCGCGCCAGTCATACGCCAGCGGAGGCATCACCAATGATCTGGATTTCGCGCGGCGCTCCATGGCGCAGGGCGCGAGTTTCGAGCAGGCAAGATTCCAGGTGTTCCGGCGAGAAGGGCTGCCATGTTATCGCTGCGGCGCCATCATCCAGAAGCAAGCCGCGGGCGGGCAGGCCTGTTTCTTTTGCCCTGGCTGCCAGTTTCAGGCGATCGTTGCGTCGGCTCAGTAATCCTTGCGGATGCGCAAAAAACGGGCGAAACGTGGCTTGCCTGTTCCGGTCCGGCCGCAGTGCGGGCCGGTGGTGACAAGGCCGGCTGGCGGCGGTACGGGTTTTCGGCGGTATGCCGGGAATTGCCAGCTCACGGTCAATGTATTCTGGTAAAAAAAGGTCATAAATGGTTCAATGTTTAGCGATCGCACCCTTCGGGTAGCGAAGAAACTCGCTGACATGCCGCTGGTTGAAGGCTGGCAGGTTCGCAGATATAGCCCTAGTTCCGTACAGTTCAGAGGAGAGTGAAATGCAGAAACAATTCAAGGCTGGCCTT
>QOAV01000180.1 GCA_003972845.1 Gammaproteobacteria bacterium | reverse complement strand
ATCGGCGGTAAGCGTACGCTGAAAATCGGCGACCTGTTCGGCACCGTAGTAATCCCGTTCAAGAAACTGGATACCGATGAAGATCACGAAGACCTGGTCGAGATGGCTGAAGAAATTATCGATTTCTGGGCTGAGAATGGTCTTGAGCACGAGCGCTGCGGCGAAATGATCGACCGTATCGGCCTGGCCAACTTCCTTGAAGGCATCGGCGTTGACGTCGACCCCAACATGGTTGCTCATCCGCGTACATCCAACTATGTCCGCATGGATACCTGGGACGAGGAAGCGGCCAAGTGGGAAGAGCGCAAGAAAGCTGGCTGATCAATTGATAAAACCCGCCGGCGGGCGGGTTGACCGAAGAATACTTTATTGGAGATAGACATGGCTGAAGAAAAAGCAAAGCCTCGCATGCCCATTGAAAGCGGTTGTCCCGACGGCTTTCAGTATATGCATCCTACGATGCTGAAAAACTACGGCAACTGGGATTACCACGAGCATCTGCGTCCCGGCGTACTCAAGCACGTTGCCAAAAGCGGTGACGAGCTGTACACGGTGAAGGTCGGTACCCAGCGTCAGTTGGGCCCCTACGAGATCAACCTGCTGTGTGACATCATTGACCAGTATGCGGATGGCCATGTGCGCTTTACCCTGCGTGGCACCATGGAAATTCCGGTGGCGGATGCGGATCGGGTGGATGCATTGGTAGAAGCTGTTACCGATGCGGGTTATCCCATCGGCGGCACCGCCAACTCGGTAACCTTCATTTCTCACACCCAGGGCTGGTTGCACTGCGATATTCCGGGAACGGACGCATCCGGTGTGGTCAAGTCCCTGATGGATGAGCTGTATCATGAGTTCACTCATGAGGAAATGCCCAACCGTGTCCATATCACCACTTCCTGCTGTCAGATCAACTGCGGCGGGCAGGGTGATATCGCCATTAACGTCCAGCATACCAAGCCGCCGAAGATCAATCACGATCTGGTGTCCAACGTCTGTGAACGTCCCACTGTCGTGGCGCGCTGCCCGGTGGCGGCGATCCGGCCTGCAATGGTCAACGGTCGTCCCTCGCTGGAAGTGGATGAAAAGAAATGTATTTGCTGCGGCGCCTGTTTCCCGCCGTGTCCTCCGATGCAGATCAACGACCCGGAGCATTCAAAAATTGCCATATGGGTGGGCGGCAAGAACTCCAACGCGCGTTCCAAGCCCATGTTCCACAAGCTGGTAGCGGCTGGCATCCCGAATAATGCTCCACGCTGGCCTGAAGCAGCTGAGGTCGTGAAAAAGATTCTGGCCTGCTACAAGGAAGACGCGAAAGACTGGGAGCGTATGGGTGACTGGATCGAGCGTATTGGCTGGCCGCGTTTCTTCGAAATGACCGAGCTGCCGTTTACTCGCTTCCATATCGATAACTGGAGAGGCGCTCGTCATACTCTGAACGCATCTGCCCACATCCGATTCTGACCGGAGATTGCAATGAAATTTGGCATTCTCGTAAATGAAGGTCCTTACCAGCACCAGGCATCCGATTCGGCTTATCTGTTTGTCAAGGCGGCGCTGGAGAAGGGACATGAGGTGACACGTGTGTTTTTCTACCACGATGGCGTTTATAACGGCACATCCTATTCCGTGCCGCCGCTGGATGATCGTCAGATCACCAAGCAGTGGTCGGAGCTGGCGAAAGAGTACGACGTGGATCTGGTTCTGTGCGTGGCGGCGTGTCAGCGTCGCGGCATGATGGATGACGGCGAGGCCGAGAGGCATGGCAAGGGCGCCAACAATGTGGCGGAAGGTTTTCGCATCTCTGGCCTGGGCCAGTTGATCGAAACAGGCATCCAGAGTGATCGTCTGGTCACCTTTGGCGATTAAGCGGAGAGATTGAAATGGGTGATATGAGCGAAGGCGGTACTACCAAGAAATTTTTGTATCTGAACCGCAAGGCGTCTTACGGAACGGTCTATGCGCTGGAGTCACTGGAAGTCGTGTTGATTGCTGCTGCTTTTGAGCAGGACGTCAGTCTGGCTTTTATTGATGACGGGGTTTATCAGATTATCAAGGGACAGGACACCAAGGGTATTGGCATGAAGAATTTTTCGCCAACATTCAATGCTCTGGGAGATTACGACATCAACAAATTGTACGTTGAAAAGGAATCCCTCGATGAGCGTGGCCTGACTGAAGATGACCTGATGCCTCTGGTGTATGAGGATGAGGATGATGACTGGGCGGAGAAGCCTTCCATTAAAATTGTCAATCGTGCCGAAATGGCGGATCTTATGCAGGATCAGGACGTTATCCTGAGCTTTTGAGGGTTGGTTATGTCTATTTTACACACAGTAAACAAATCCGCGTATGAAAGAAATGCGCTGGATAGCTGCCTGGGCCACACCAAGCCAGGTGACTCGGTTCTGCTTATCGAGGATGGCGTTATTTCAGCTCGCGCGGGTAGTGTCGCAGGTGACAAGCTGGCAGCTGCGCTGGGCGAAACGGGTGTTTCCATCTATGCGCTGGGTGCGGATATGGCGGCGCGCGGCATTCCCGAAGACAAGCTGGTCGATGGCGTCAAAGTTGTCGACTATGCCGGATTCGTCGATCTGGCAGCCGAAAATGATGCGGTAGAAGCCTGGTTATAGGGCATTCATCATAATTCACGTTTTTTATTTTAGGAGAAACGCACAATGAGTTCGATTACAGTTGATGGAAAAGAGTATGGCGTAGATGAAGAGGGTTACCTGGCTGACCTGTCTACGTGGGTTCCTGGTATCGCTGATGTTATGGCGGCTCAGGATGACCTGACTCTTACCGACGAGCACTGGGATATCATCAATTTCCTGCGCGAGTATTACGAGGAGTATCAGATTGCTCCGGCAATTCGCGTGCTTACCAAGGCAATCGGCAAAAAGCTGGGCAAGGAAAAGGGCAATAGCAAATATTTGTATGAACTGTTCCCGTATGGCCCCGCCAAGCAGGCATGTCGCTATGCTGGCCTGCCCAAGCCGACTGGTTGCGTATAACGCACCTGCCCCCTGATTGGAGGGCGGAAAGCTCCGCCCTCTGATTAACTCAGGATTATTCTGATGTCTGCAATTAGTTACGTCTATACGTTTCTGTTCTACGCAGCTACTGTCTTGCTGGCAGGCGGGCTGGCGCGCAAGATTTTCATCTACGCGAAAACACCCGCGCCGTTAAAAATACCGACGACGCCTGCTCCGGTAACAAGAACCGGGGTCGTGTACAGAATGTTCAAAGAAGTGGTTTTGTTCGAGAGCCTGTTCAAGGGCAACAAGCCCACCTGGTTGTTTGCGTTTCTTTTCCATTTCGGGCTGTTACTGGTGCTTATCCGGCATACGCGGTATTTCGTCGAGCACGTGCCTGCTGTGATCACTATGACCCAATGGACGGGCGTTTACGCCGGCATGGCAATGGTTGCCGGCCTGCTCGGGCTTTTTGGCAGGCGCATTGTCGTTGATCGCGTCCGTTATATATCGTCGCCATCAGATT
>QOAV01000004.1 GCA_003972845.1 Gammaproteobacteria bacterium | reverse complement strand
CTCAGCGCTATTGTCCATAAAAATAGCACTTACCACGGCAACTAATAAACTACCAAGGCTAAGCATTGAGCCATAAAAGGTAGATGCAGTTTGCCAGTGATCCCAAAATGGGCGAGCTTTGATGCGGTAGAGCTTGTACATATACCAGGAACCGGCGGCAAAACCCGCCACGCCCAGCAGCGCAAACAATCCGGCCAGAAAACCCGCAAAGCCGTTGCTGAACAGCGAGAAAAAGCTGTAGCCCGCCAACCCAGCGAAAAATGCGGAAACGCCGGCAATTTCACGGCTCACCGGCGACAGGCGCAGGTTGTTGTAGCCGCGATAGAAACGATGCGGCTTGCCCAGGTGCATGTTCAGTTTGAACAGGCCGAAACCCAGCAGCGCCAGCATCACGCCCAGCAGCGGGATGAACGCCGACGATTGTTTCAGCTGCGCCATGCCGTCCAGCCCCAGCACCGGGCCGAAAATCAGCAGCATGAACGCGCCCATGACGGTTTGCGCCGCCAGAGTAAACATGGCATGAGCATTTTCGTGAGACGTGAGCAGTTTGTTCCAGTTCCATTCACGCTTGTCGCCCAGCTTCTTGTCCACAACCGGACGGTATTTTTTCGCCTCATCGTCGCGATGATATTTTACCGGCGTCGCGTCCGGCCGCGTCACATCCCGTTGTAGCGAACGTGTCTGCTGAAAACGTATATTCGGATGCGTGATTTCCGGGTCGGGAAAGCCGGGTATGGCGGTCAGCGCCTGATCGCGATTCTCGGGAATATTCTCCACCACGCCAAAATCCAGTGCGCTGCCCAGGCAGGCCGCGACACAGGCAGGTTTCAGGCCCACTTCCAGCCGATCCACGCACATATTGCATTTGGACACCTGCCCTTTTACCGGGTCAAGCTGCGGCGCATTGTACGGGCAAACCCAGGTGCAATAACCGCAACCGAAACAGATATCCGGATCCTGCAGCACCGCGCCATATTCGGCGAATTTGGTGTAGGCGCGGGTGGGGCAACCTTTCAGACAGACCGGGTCGTCGCAGTGATTACAGGCCAGGGAAATATTGATGCGCTGATAAGCGGGATGCGTACCGCTTTCCACATAGCCCACGGAGCGGAAAGCAATGTGGCCGGGATTCTCGTTTTTCTCGGAACAGGCTGCTTCACAGGCATGGCAACCGATACAGTTGTCCGCATTGAAATAGAAACCGTGCTGCTTGTAACGATTGGGATTTTTCTGCGCCTGCGGCTCGCCATTGATAACAAAATCTTCGTCACGTAGCGTGTTGCCTTCCGGCACCGTTTCAATAGTTTGGCCGTAACGATTGGTTTTTTGCGTTTCCCTGTCCCACAAAAAGGCGTAAGCGGGCTCGTCTGATCTCACTTTGTACATGGGTCAGTCTCTTAAAATTTGCGTGATTCAGCGGAAAGCTTCGCCGCGGCTTCCTGATCTTCCAGTGTTTCAATGCGCACCGCCGACTGTTTGTAGGCCGGCTGGCGCGAGTGTGGATCCAGCAGCCCCAGCGTCAATCGATTGGCGCAGTCGTGAAAATGGAACGGGATGAACACCATGTTTTTCGGAACGCGATGGGTCAGGTTGGCCATCACCACCGCGTCGGAACGGCGCGACACCAGCCGCACATAGTCGCCGGATCGCACACCCAGTTCACGCGCCGCATCGGGATTCAATTCAGCGTAGGGAATGGGGCTGTACTTGTTGGTATTGCCCAGCTTGCCGGTCTTGCTGCGGCCGTGCCAGTGCTCCACCAGACGCCCTGTATTGAGCCAGAACGGGAATTTCTCGTCCGGCACTTCATTGTTGTTAATGAAAGGCAACGGAATCAGTTTGGCGCGGCCATCGGGATAGCTGAACACGCCGTCTTCCGTATACAAACGCTTGCCGCCTGTGGGCGGCTTCTCGCCTTTTTTCGCTTGCTCCTCGGTGTACGGCCATTGTATGCCCCGGTTCGCTTCGATTTTCTCGTGGGTCATACCGGATATGTCCGCCAGCCGGCCTTTCGACAACTTGCCCATTTCCAGAAAAATATCAGCAGAGTCTTCAGGAAATTTCACCTTGGTGTCGGTGTTGAATCGCTCCGCCACGCGGTTGAATATCCACAGATCCGGCTTCGAATTGGCATGGGGCTCCACCACCGAATTCACCAGATTCACCCGGCGCTCGGTATTGGTCATCACGCCCTTTTTCTCGGCCCAGGTGCCCGCAGGCAGGAACACATTGGCGAACTGCACCGTCTCGGTATCTTCGTAGGCATCCTGCACCACCAGAAAATCCAGCTTTTCCAGGGTCTTGCGTATACGCTCGGTATTCGGCATGGAAGTCATGGAATTGGTAGCGATTAGCCACATGCCTTTGATCTGGCCGGTTTCCACCGCCGGGTAGATGTCGGTATGGACCAGACCGCGCTTTTTCGGGAAAAACTCGGCATCAACACCCCAGAATTTCGCCACGTCTTCACGATCCTGTGGATTCTCCAGATAACGATAATTGGGCAGGCCCGAGCAAGACGACCACTCGCGCGTACCCATGGCGTTGCACTGACCGGTGATGGACAGGCTGGTGCCGCCGGGCTTGCCGATGTTGCCGGTAATCAGCGCCAGATTGTTGATGCCCACCACGCCGTCGGAGCCATGCGTGGACTGATTGATGCCCATGGTCCAGATCTGCATGGCGGCGTCGGCTTTGGCAAACAGCCGCGCCACGTTGCGAATCGTGTCTTCATCTATACCGCAGATTTTCGACGCGGTAATCGGGTCATACTTCGCCACTTCAGCTTCCAGCTCTTCGATGCCGTTGGTGTTGGCTTCAATATAGCGACGGTCTTCCAGACCCTCGTCCAGAATCACATGCATCAGCGCATTCTGCAGCACGATATCCGTGCCCGGCGTAATCGGCAGGTGCATGTCGGCCAACTGAGCGAACATGGTGACGCGCGGATCCACAACAATCAGCGGAAACGGGCGTTTTTCCTGCGCTTCCTTGAGCCGCCAGTAAATGATCGGGTGCTGCTCGGGCAGATTGGAACCCCAGGCGATCAAACAGTTGGTATGCTCGAAATCCTCATAACATCCGGGCGGACCGTCAGAACCGAACGAGCGCTTGTAGCCGGATACCGCCGACGCCATGCACAAGGTGGTATTGCCGTCGTAGTTGTTGGTGCCGATCAGGCCGCGGGTGAGCTTGCCCAGGGTGTAGAACTCCTCGGTCAGCATCTGGCCGGTGGAGATGATGGCGAAGGAATCCGGGCCGTACTTCTTCTGGATGCGCCGGATCTCGTCATGCAGCCGGTCGAGGCCGGAATCCCACGTGCTCTCCCGCCAGGGCTGGCGGATATGGTCGCGCTCCAGCACTTTCGTCCCCCGGCCGGCGGAGTCGAAGAGCTCGAACTCGAAAATGCCCTTCAGGCACAGCTTGCCGCGATTCACGTCGGCCTCCGCATTGCCGCGGCAGGAGACGGGTCTGCCCTCCCCGTTGAAGCCGACGTCGAGCGAACAGCCGGTGGAGCAGTAGCCGC
>QOAV01000109.1 GCA_003972845.1 Gammaproteobacteria bacterium | reverse complement strand
GGCTCACCGGCAGCTTGGCGGCCAGATGGCCAAACAGGGCGTTGGCTATACCCAGATTGCCTTCGGAATTTTCGAAGTCGATGGGGTTGACCTTGTGCGGCATGGTGGAGGAGCCGACCTCGCCTTCGACGGTTTTCTGTTTGAAATAACCCAGTGAAATATAGCCCCAGACGTCGCGGTCGAAATCCAGCAAAATGATGTTGAAGCGCGCCATGGCGTCAAAGATTTCCGCCATGTAGTCGTGGGGTTCGATCTGGATGGTGTAGGGGTTCCAGGTGAGGCCCAGGCTTTCCACAAAATTTTTGGCGATGGCTTCCCAGTCCAGATCGGGATAGGCCGAAAGATGCGCGTTGTAGTTACCCACCGCACCGTTGATCTTGCCCATGATATCGGTGTTGGCGATCTGCTCTCTCTGGCGTTGCAGTCGATAGACCACATTGGCCATTTCCTTGCCTACCGTGGTGGGGCTGGCGGGCTGACCATGGGTGCGTGACAGCATGGGAATACCGGCGTAGCGATGCGCCAGATCGCTAATGGCGTCGATGACCTTGTCCAGCGCGGGCAACACGGCGGTTTTGCGCGCCTCGCTCAACATCAGGCCGTGGGACAGGTTATTGATGTCTTCGGATGTGCAGGCGAAATGCACGAATTCGCTGATGGCCTGCAACTCGGCGTTGGTCTCGATTTTTTCCTTGATGAAATATTCCACCGCTTTGACATCATGGTTGGTGACCGCCTCGATATCCTTGATGCGCCGGGCGTCGGCTTCGGAGAACTGGTCCTCGATCTGTTGCAGCAATGCGGCAGCGTCGGCGCTCAGCGGCGGCACTTCGGCGATTTGTTCCTGCTCCGCCAGCATTTTCAGCCAGCGCAGCTCGACGATGACGCGGCTTCTGATTAGGCCGTATTCGCTGAATATCTCGCGCAGGGGCGCGACTTTTCCGGCGTAACGTCCGTCCAGCGGACACAGGGCTTTGAGGGCGGAGAGTTCAGACATGGAGCGTTTCCTTTATTTCAATGATGTCAGAGGCGTATCAATGACGCCGCCGCCAAGGCAGACATCATCCTGATAAAAGACGACGGACTGGCCCGGCGTAACCGCGCGTTGCGGGGAGTCGAATACTACCTTAACCCGCCCTTCCTCCGCAGCCAAAATCTTGCAGGCCTGATCCGCCTGCCGGTAGCGGGTTTTGGCTGCGCAGCGCAGGGGCAGGGCAGGCGCTTCGCCAGCGACCCAGTGCAATTCGCTGGCCATGAGGCCCATGCTCTGCAAATCCGCATGGTCATGCCCCTGCACCACGCGCAGGATGTTGTTTTTGGCATCCTTGGCGGCCACGAACCAGGGTTCGCCGGGGCCGCCGATACCCAGTCCCTGGCGCTGGCCCAGGGTGTAGTAAGCCAGACCTTCGTGCTGCCCAACCACGCTGCCGTCTGGCGCGACCATGTCGCCGGGTTGCTGTTTCAGATATTGCTGTAAAAATTCGCGGTGGGGGCGTTCGCCGATGAAGCAAATGCCGGTGCTGTCCTTCTTGCGCGCGGTGACGAATCCGGCCCGTTGCGCCCGTTCACGCACGGCGGATTTTTCCAGCTCGCCAACGGGGAACAGGGACTTGTTCAGCGCGCGCTGACCGATCATGTAAAGGAAATAGCTCTGATCCTTGCCGGGATCGCTGCCCTTGAGCAGTTGCCAACCAGCGTCGCTTTCGCCGCGCCGGACATAATGCCCGGTGGCGATCATGTCCGCACCCAGGGTCAGAGCGTGGTCGAGAAACGCGGCGAACTTGATCTCGCGGTTGCACAGGGTGTCCGGGTTGGGCGTTCGTCCCTTTTTGTGCTCGTCGAGAAATTGGCTGAATACGCGGTCCCAGTATTCTGCGGCGAAATTGACCGTGTGCAATTCGATGCCCAGCTTGTCACAGACGGCTTGCGCGTCCTTCAGATCTTCGGCGGCGGAGCAGTATTGTTCGGTGTCGTCCTCATCCCAGTTTTTCATGAACAGGCCGCTGACCCGGTAGCCCTGTTCCAGCAGCAACAGCGCGGCCACGGACGAATCGACGCCGCCGGACATGCCGACAAAAATGTGTTTTGTCGCCATGTCAGATCAGATCGACCAGCAAATCCAGCGGGTATTGTTTCCCGGCGCGGTAATCCCGCATTGCCTGCCAGACCTGCGGGCTGCGCAGCTTGCCAGATTGTTGCAGAGCGGCAATTTCTTGCTCGGGCAACCACAGCGCCCGGTCGATGTCCGGATCCAGCGCGCGGCCGGTGTCGCGCACGGCCTCGCCTGTGAAATTGAAGCGCAGCCAGGTGCGGTCTTTTTTCGGCTGTGGCCAGCGATACACGCCGAGCAGATGCCGGGGTTTGAATTCCCAGGCGGTTTCTTCCAGCACTTCGCGTTTTACCGCATCGACGAGAGATTCATTGTCTTCCAGGTGTCCGGCGGGCTGGTTGATGACGGCCAGGCCGCCTATGGTTTCTTCCACCATGAGGAATTTGCCGTCTTTTTCAATGACGGCGGCGACAGTGACGTGAGGAAAAAACATGGAACTGATACGCATTATTCTGTCAAAAAAGATGATTCTGCACCTGTGCGGCGGGAAAAGAAAGCGCGACATAAACACTTGATATTTTATCCTGTGCCGCCAGAATTACAGGAGGGATCACAGTCGTACTACAGGCAATGAGCGGAAAGGAACTGATAGATAATGATGATGGTCTGGCGCTGGAAGAAGCCAAACCGAAAGTCAAGAAACCACCTCGTTACAAAGTGGTGTTGTTGAACGACGACTACACACCGATGGATTTTGTCGTGGATCTGCTGCAACGTTTTTTTCGCATGGACAACGACAAGGCGGTGCAGGTGATGTTGCAGGTTCACACCAGGGGCAAGGGCGTATGCGGTTTATTCAGCCGGGAAGTGGCTGAAACCAAGGTGCAGCTGGTGCAGGATTATGCACGGGAACAGCAGCACCCTTTACAGGTCGAAATGGAGCCAGAGTAGGAGCGGTTTTGACCAAAAATATTTTATTCAGCAGAGGTAAGGCACATGCTTTCAGATGAACTCGAACTGTCCCTAGGCGCGGCGGTGCAGTCGGCCCGCAACGCCAGGCATGAGTTTGTGACGGTGGAGCATTTGCTCAATGCCTTGCTGGATGACGCCAATGCCTCGGAGGTGATTGTGGCCTGCGGTGGTGATATCGAGGTGCTGCGCAAGCAACTGGAAGATTTTCTTGCCGAGGAAGTGCCTTCGCTGGAACAGGGCAGTCTGGAAGAGACCCAGCCCACCATCAGCTTTCAGCGCGTCATTCGCCGCGCCATACTGCATGTGCAAAGCACCGGCAACTCGGAAGTTACCGGCGCCAATGTGCTGGTTGCCCTGTTCGGAGAGAAAGATTCCCACGCGGCCTATTTCCTCAGTCTGCAGGATATCACGCGTTACGACGTCGTTAGCTATATCTCTCACGGCATCAGCAAGGTGGGTGGCGAAGATCCGATACTGCCCGCGCCGGACGAAACCGAGGACGAGGATGAGGC
>QOAV01000135.1 GCA_003972845.1 Gammaproteobacteria bacterium | reverse complement strand
GTTAAAGCTTTCTGCCCGGGGGTCGTCTGACTGAAACACATCGTCCGGCTGCCCCATGAGCTTGATTACTTCCTTGAACCGGGCCTGGCTTTCCAGCACATGCCCGGCCAGCTCGTTCATGACGGCGTGTTTCCTGCTGTTCCAGGTGTCAATGTCGGTATTCCATTCTCCACCTGAATAATATCCCTGCTGAGAGTGCAGCCGTTTGAATTCTCTGGAAAAAGCCTCAATGGACTCTTCCGGTGCAGGATTCACGATGATCGTTTCTGTTTCCAGATCCAGCGCATAAGCCGGCAACAGACTCATGTACGCCGAGCGCAATAAATGCATGCGCTTCAGAGGTTCAACCATGTTTCGTTTCCCTATTCGCCCTGTGGATACCAACAACATTGGTTTCCCGCCATAACCGCGGCAAACCCTGACATTCACTCCACAATATAGACGCTATTACGAGAAATGCTACGTGAAACAGAGCTTTCGCTGGAGGAATGCGGATGCTGGCCCGGAGGCACCGCTTTTGACGCCGCTGGAAACAATGATGGCGCCGGCGCCACTGTGTTGCAGAGCGTTGGTGAATGCTTTATTCCAGTATGCGCATGGTCGGCAGACGTCGCCGCTCCGGTTTTTTGCGCCCGGGTCGGCATCAGGCTGCCAGATCAGGCTGATATTCAGTTCCTGCAGAAGAAATTCAGCGCCAATCCCCAATAACCTGCCCCTCTTCGTTCAGTTCGGGATAAGGCAGGCGATGCCGCTGGCAATAATCGGCGATTTGCGGCCAGCCCCATTCGAACAGCAGTTTTTGCCGTAGTACCGGGTCCAGGCGTGGTTTGTCGTACATGCCAGAGGTCTGGCGTTGGCGCTGGGCTTCGGCGAGGATGATGGCGGCGGCGACGGAGACATTGAAGGATTGCACCATGCCCTGCATGGGGATGCTGATGCTGCCGTCGGCCAGTTCCAGCGCCTCGTCACAGACGCCCTCTTTTTCCGCGCCCAGCAACAGAGCAGTGGGCTGGGTGTAATCGATTTCCCTGTAATCCACGGTGTTGTCGGACAAGTGGGCGGCATAAGTCTTGATGCCTTGCGAGCGCAATTTGGCAAAAGCTTCTGGCAGGCTTGAGTGTGTGTGCAACTGCACCCATTTGTTGCTGCCGCCAGAAGTATGGCCGAGTTTTTTCATGTTGGCGGCGGGGCAGACGGCGTGAATGTCCGGGATGCCCACGGCGTCGCAGGTGCGCAGCACGGCGGACAGGTTGTGGGGTTTGTGCACGTTGTCCATGAGTACGGTAAGGTCAGGCTGGCGCCGATCCAGCACGGCGCAGATTTTTCGATAGCGTTCAGGCGTCATGTTTCGATTTTGCAGGGTTTTCCCGAGTATAATGTCGCCGCATGGATATTTATAAAAAATTTACTTTCGAGGCGGCGCACCGGCTGGCGAATTTGCCGCCGGAGCATAAATGCAGCCGTTTGCACGGTCATTCGTTCCAGGTGGAGGTGCACGTCTCCGGTCCGGTGAATGCGGCATACGGCTGGGTGCAGGATTTCGGCGAGATCAAGGCCGCGTTCAGGCCTGTTTTCAACCAGCTCGATCATTATTATCTGAACGAGATTGAGGGACTGGAAAATCCCACCAGCGAGAACATCGCGCGCTGGATCTGGGTGCGGTTGAAGCCCGAATTGCCCTTGTTGTCGAAAATTGTGGTGCGGGAGACTTGCACCGCCGGCTGCGTGTATAGCGGAGAGTAGCGCGCCTTGGTTTCCGTTGTTGTTCCCAAACCTGATGAACTGGACGCGTGGCTGGATGACCTGGCGAAGCGCCTGTCGCCGGATGAGGTGGCCGTGGTGGGCGAGGCGGCGCTGTTTGCGCAAGATGCCCATGGCGGGCAGACCCGGGCCTCCGGTGAACCCGTGTTTCAGTATTTGCTGGCCGCCGCCGATATTGTCGCCGGACTGCGCATGGATCACGAAACCATCGCCGCCACTTTTTTGCATGACGTGGTGGATGACACGGATGTTTCGCTCGATGAGCTGAAACAGCAGTTTGGCGACGCCATAACCGGGCTGGTTGGGGGTGTGTCACGCATGGATATCGTGGCGGAAGTAACCGCTGGAGACGGCACAGGCGAACGCGGGCAGTTTCATGTGGACCCGGAAAGCCTGCGCAAGATGTTGCTGGCCATGGCTGAAGACATCCGCGTGGTCATCATCAAGCTGGCCGAGCGCCTGCACAACATGCGCACGTTGTCTGCGTTGCCACGCGACCGGCAGATTCGCGTTGCCCGGGAAACCCGGGAGTTGTTCGCACCGCTGGCCAACCGGCTGGGTATCTGGCAGATCAAATGGGAGCTGGAAGACCTGTCGTTCCGTTATCTGCAGCCGGACACCTACAAGCATATCGCCGGGTTGCTGGCGGAGAAGCGCTCCGAGAGAGAGCAGTACATCACCGATTTTGTCAGGACACTTCAGGCCGAGCTGGAAAAATCGGGCATCAAGGCCGAGGTCAACGGGCGCTCCAAGCACATCTACAGCATCTGGAAGAAGATGCAGCGCAAGCAACTGGACTTTGATCAGCTGTACGATATCCGCGCCGTGCGAATATTGGCCGATCAAGTGGCCGATTGTTATGGGGCGCTGGGCGTTGTGCATACTTTGTGGCCCTATATCAAAAGCGAGTTTGACGATTACATCGCCACGCCCAAAGAGAACAATTACCAGTCCATACATACAGCGGTGATTGGCCCCGGTGGCAAGACTGTGGAAGTGCAGATTCGCACCCGCCAGATGCATCAGGAATCGGAACTGGGCGTGGCCGCGCACTGGCGCTATAAGGAAGGCAAGAAAGCGGATCAGGCGTTCGACGAGAAGATTCAGTGGTTACGCCAGCTGCTGGAATGGAAGGATGAGCTTGCCGATGCCGGTGATTTCGTCGATCAGTTCAAATCCGAGGTATTGGAAGATCGTATTTATGTGTTCACCCCGGCGGGCAAGGTCATTGACCTGCCCAGGGGCGCGACGCCGGTGGATTTTGCCTATGCCATTCATACACAGGTGGGCCATCGCTGCCGCGGGGCGCGGGTGGACGGCAAGATGGTTCAGCTGACTTATGCGCTGAAGACCGGCCAGCGCGTGGAAATCATCACCGTGAAACAGGGCGGACCCAGCCGCGACTGGCTAAACCCGCACCTGGGCTACATCGCCACAACACGCGCCCGCTCGCGCATTCAGTCGTGGTGGCGTGAACAGAATCTGGACGAGAGCATTGCTGCCGGACGTGCGTTGCTGGACCGTGAGCTGGAGAGGTTGGGTGGGGAGGAACTGGCCTGGGACAGTCTGGCCAAACAGCTGGATTTCAACAAGGTGGATGACATGCTGGCGGCGCTGGGCCGCAGCGAGCTGAAGCCCGCCCGCGTGGCGCGCGTGGCGCAGAAAATGCTGGGGTTGCCGGAAAAAACTGAACAGCCAGCGCTGAAACATGTGGTACAGAAGCCGCAGCGGCAGCGTGCGGCGGGAATACATGTCGACGGGGTGTCCGGCCTGGTCTCGCAG
>QOAV01000174.1 GCA_003972845.1 Gammaproteobacteria bacterium | reverse complement strand
TGAATAAATCGAGAAAAGCTCAAGCGGGTTAAAAGCCGGATTGTTGCCAGAACTGGCGCTTACGAGTTGCGGTGTGTGTAGTTTTCCCGTTTCTCCATGGGCTCGTCATCTTCCATGAGTATCTCGTGGGCAGGGCCTTCCAGGTCATCAAACTGACCGCTCTTTATGCTCCACAGATACAGGCCGATGATTATAGCCAGCAGTATCAAAGCCAGCGGGATCAGCAGAAAAATAATTTCCATGGAACGGGTACTCGATTATTTCCGTGTCAGGCGCAGGGCGTTCAGCACCACGATCAGCGAACTGGCGGACATGCCGATGGCGGCCAGCCAGGGCTGAATATAACCCATCATCGCCAGCGGCAGCGCCAGCACATTATACCCCAGCGCCCAGTAAAGGTTCTGGCGTATGATTTTCATGCTGCGCCAGGCGGTGCGAATACCTTCACGCAGTTTGTCCAGATCTTCGCCCAGCAGCACCATATCGGCGCTGGCCACGGCCAGCTGGGTGCCGCCGCCCATGGCGATGGAGACATCGGCTCCCGCCAGCACCGGCGCATCGTTGACGCCATCGCCAACCATGGCGACGATGGCGTTCTGCGCCTGCAGCGCCTTCACCTGCTTCAGTTTGTCTTCCGGCTTCATGGCCCATTCCACATGATCGATACCCAGCTCACCGGCAATTTGCCGGGCGCCCTGCTGCTGGTCTCCGGTGAGCAGCCAGACCTGCTTGCCCATGGCCTGCAGTTCCGCCACCAGCCGCTTCGCTCCGGGCCGGATCCGGTCGTGGAACCTGAACACCGCCAGCGGACCGTCGCTGTGCACCAGCCATACACCGTCGTCACCATCATCGGCATGAAACCGGCGTGGGGAGGAGCCCAATATACCCATCACCCACTGCCGATTGCCCACTGCGTACAGCCGTCCATCAACTCGCGCGCTGATACCACCACCGGGCTCTGCCATGACATCCTGCAGATCCAGCGACTGCAGATCACCGGCTGCCGCAACCAGCGCCTGCGCCAGCGGATGCTCGGATTTCTTTTCCAGGGAGGCGGCGATTTGCAGAACACTCTGCTCATCCATGCTCCCCAGCAGGCGGATGTCTGCCAGCTGCGGCCGACCCTCAGTGAGCGTGCCGGTTTTGTCGAACACGAAATGGCTGGCGCGGGCAATGGTTTCCAGCGCCGCGCCTCGAGTGATGAGCAAACCCAGCCCGGTGAGCCGCCCGGTGGCGGCGGTAATCGCTGTGGGCGTCGCCAGCGAGAAAGCGCAGGGGCAGGTTACCACCAGCACCGACAGGGTTATGGGCAGCCACTGCTGCGGGTCATGCAACCACCAGTAAATGCCGGTGGTTGCGGCCAGCAGCAACACTGCGCTGACAAACCAGGAAGCGCTGCGATCCGCCAGTCTGGCGATGGCGGGCTTGTCGCTCTGGGCGCGGTCGATCAGCGCCAGTATCTGTGACAGCACGGTGCGGTCGCCGGTCGCCCGGACTTCCATCACCAGCGGGCTTTCTGTATTGACAGAACCGCCGGTCAGCTCCGCTCCTGCCGTTTTCAGCACCGGCAGCGGTTCGCCAGTGAGCAAAGCCTCATCAACACTGGAGCGCCCCTCCAGTACAACACCATCAGCGGGTACGGTTTCTCCGGGCTTGATGAGTACACGATCAGCAGCATCGAGCTCGGCAACCGGCACCACTTCTTCTCCTCCATCGGACAACAGCCGGGTGGCGGTGGCCGGCGCCATGAGGGCAATACGCTCGGTTTCCTCCGCAGCCTTCTTGCGCGCCACCAGCTCGAAGTAGCGTCCGATGAGCAGAAAGAAAATGAACATCACCACCGAATCGTAATAAACGTGACCGCCGCCGGTAATCGTATTCCAGACGCTGCCGATGAAAGCAAAACTGATACCCAGGGAAATGGGTACATCCATGCCCACCGCACCACGCCTCAGATCGCGCCAGGCCGACTGAAAAAAACCCGCTCCGGCGTAGGCAATCACCGGCAGGGTGAGAAACAGGCTGATCCAGCGGAAAACCTGACGGTAGTCGCGATCGATGCCCCAGAACTCGCCGCCGTACAGGGCAATGGCAATCATCATCACCTGCATGCCCAGCAACCCGGCCACGCCCAGTTTGCGCATCTGCTTCTTGCGCTCCGCCTCCATCAGCGCCTGCTGGCGGTTCGGGTCATAGGGGTGCGCCATATAGCCGATGTGACTGATGGCCTCGAGTATGTCGCTGAGATGAATCACCGAATCATCCCAGCTCACGCGCGCCCGGTGGGTGGTGTAATTGATGCTCACCGACTGCACGCCATCTAACCGGGAAAGATGCCTTTCGTTGAGCCAGACGCAGGCGGCGCAGACAATGCCTTCCAGAATCAGCGACGCCTCGCGCAAGTCGCCCTGCCCGGCTGTGACAAAAGTTTTCTGGATATCGGGATTGTCGTAGATCTGGATCTGGTGCAGAAAATCCGGCACCAGCTCCCGCGCCTGCGGTGATTTTTCGCTGCGGTGACGGTAAAAGCCGGTGAGACCAGAGGCCACAATAGACTCGGCCACCGCTTCGCAGCCAGCACAGCACATGGGCCGTTCTTCGCCATCGATCAGCACGGAAAAATCCGTCCCCGGAGGTACGGGCAGGTCACAGTGAAAACAATGTTGTTGCTGGTCGGGTGAAACCTGGTCGGACAAAACAGCCACCTGATAATCGACGCCAAGAAGTATACCGTGAATATATCAGCATTTACTGATAAGCAGGAATCCGCGCACCGCTTCGGCGTGTGTTAGAATCCGGCCCTTCGTGAACTCGGCCTTACCTCTCAATGCTAGAAAAATATTATCGTCCGCACGGCCATCAGGTTTCCTTCAGCCGCGATCAGGCCAGTCAGTTCGCCAAACATGTGGCCAATGATTTCAACCCCATTCACGACCCCGAGTCAAAACGTTTTTGTGTGCCGGGTGATTTGCTGTTCGCTGTTTGCCTGAAAAAATACGGCCTCAGTCAACACATGAGTTTTACCTTTTCCGGCATGGTGGGTAGCGACGTTGGGCTGGTTTTCCCCGAAACCGATGCCGCCAAGATTGACATAGCGGATGAAAACGGCAAACAGTATCTGCATTTTGAGCGGGACGGGGAGACGACGCTCGACGGCAGCCGCATCGAAAAACTGGTCTACCAGTATGTGCAGTTTTCCGGGCATAATTTTCCCCATATCCTGGTGCCGTTGATGGCTCAACAGGGCGTCATGATCAACCCGGGGCGGCCGCTGGTGATCTATCAGGGTATGGAGATTCGACTCGATACGCTGGATTTCACCACGCCGGAACTGAGCCTGGCCGACAGCACTCTGGATGCGCAGGGAAAACGGGGAAAAGTAAGACTGGAATTCAATATTGAAGCCGATGGCGCAACCATCGGCTCCGGCAGCAAGCATATGGTACTGAGCGGCCTGCGGCCTTACGACGAAGCAAAATTGCAAGAGCTGATTGATGCGTACGCAGAGCGCCGGCGCACCATGGGAACCAGCTGACCCGGCAAATCCG
>QOAV01000040.1 GCA_003972845.1 Gammaproteobacteria bacterium | reverse complement strand
CGGGCGGCAAAGATGGAAAACCGGGCTGCAACCGGTTGCTACGCCAGGACGGAACCGTTATCGAGCTGGACGCCTGCGCTGAATTTGATATCGAACGTGGCGACCGGGTGGAGATTCAAACGCCGGGCGGCGGAGGGTATGGGGAGGATAGTGAGGAGTGAGGAGCGTGCTGACTTGGCGTTCCTCCGGCCTCCAGCCCAAACCTCACAACTGCCGATGGCGGATTTGCAGGTTCAGATCCTTGCCGGCGAGGCGCTCGAACAGCTGGTCGGCGACATAAACCGAGCGGTGCTGGCCGCCGGTACAGCCGATGGCCACGGTGATATAGCTGCGTTGCTCCTTTTCGAAATCTTTCAGCCAGCGGCTGAGGAAACGATGGATATCACCGATCATTTCGTCCACTTCCGGTTTGTCTCTGAAAAAAGCGATCACTGCAGCATCCTTGCCGGTCTGGTGCGCCAGGCTCTTGTTCCAGTAAGGGTTGGGCAGGCAGCGCACATCGAACACAAAGTCCGCGTCGCGCGGCGTGGAATGCTTGAAGCCGAACGACTCGATCAGCAGGCTGATTTTTGACGCGCCCGCTGCGCCGGCGATATCGCGGATGATGCCGCGTAATTCGTACAGCGTGGTATTGGTGGTGTTGATGCGTTTGCTGGCCCGCGCAGACAGTGGTTCCAGCAATTGCTTTTCCAGCTGAATGGCTTCCCGCAGGGAAACCGTATCGGAGCTGAGGGGATGCTTGCGCCGGGTCTGGTTGAAGCGGGTGAGCAGTTCGTTCTCGTCGGCTTCCAGAAAGATGATGCTGTAGGGCAGGTTGATCTTGTCCAGCTGTTGCAGATGGAGGGGCAGATTTTCCAGAAACTGGCGGTTACGGGAGTCGATACTGACCGCAATCTCGCCGCCCTCGCCGGAATGTATGGCGTTCAGTTCCTTGCCGAAACTCGCAAGCATGGAAGCGGGGAGGTTGTCTGTGCAGTAATAATCCAGGTCTTCCAGAGCGGATAGCGCTACGCTTTTGCCGGAACCGGAAAGACCGGTGATAATGGTCAGGTTCATGGTGTAAAGCCGGCGGGGAGAGCTTACCCCGCCGGTTGCTGCGGTGTCAGGCGGAGGCCGCCGAGTCAATGATTTCCTGTTGCTTCAGGGCGCCGCCATTTTTATGGTGGTCGCGCAACTTGTTTTTATAGCGCCGGACCTGCCGGTCCAGCTTGTCGATCATCTGGTCAATGGCGGCGTACATGTCGTCGGCTTCACCATTGGCGTGAATGATTGTGCCCTTGGCGGATAAATTGCCTTCGCAGATGTGGCGCGTCTTTTCCACATGCAGCACAACCTGGGTTTTGGTGACGTGATCAAAATGGCGCTGTACACGTTTCATTTTTTCGTTGACGTAATCACGCAGTGCGTCAGTGACTTCCAGATGTTGACCGGTTATTGTTACTTGCATATAACTGACTCCTTTTGTTATTCGGCTGCTTTGCACAGCCGGTTGAGATCAGGATGCTTTTCCTGCCGCATCCTGGTAGAACTCTGAGCAAAGCCATCCTGGCTGTTTCAAAGTGTGCCGCACGGCAAGCGGTTTGCCGTTTGTATCTGATCAGCGACTCGCGGCCGCTGATCCCGGCGACGCTTCCCTGCGCCGCAAGAAAGCCTGAATTGGCTTTTCTAAATGACCATTTTGCGTTTGCTGGACGACGGTATGCCGAGACTTTCCCGGTATTTGGCGACTGTCCTTCGCGCAATGACGATGCCTTTTTCCTCCAGCATTTTTGTCAGTTTGCTGTCGCTGATGGGCTTGTCCGAAGGCTCGTTCTCAATCAGTTTCCGGATTTCCGATCGTACCGCGGTGGCGGAACAATCCTCTCCTTCAGCATTCTTGACATGACTGGAGAAGAAAAAGCGGAGTTCGTAAACTCCTCTCGGGGTAAGCATATACTTATTTGCCGTGGCGCGCGAGATGGTTGATTCATGTAATTCCAGCGTTTCGGCAATATCCTGCAAAATCATGGGCTTCATGGCGCTTTCGCCGTGTTCGAGGAACTCGCTCTGACGCTCTACGATCACTTTCGCAACGCGGTAAATAGTGTCGTTGCGGCTGTCGATATTCTTGATCAGCCATTGCGCCTGTTGCAGATGCTCGCGTAAATACTCGGCGTCTTTCTTGCTGCCGTTTACAGGTTTTTTCGCCAGTTTTGCGTACTGCTTCTGTATCTTCAGCCTGGGTATGACATCGCGATTGAGCTTGATTTTCCACTGGCCGTTTTCCTTGCTGACCGTGACATCGGGCGTGATGTAATCGGTTTTCGAGCTGCTGATGGCGTATCCCGGCCGCGGGTGCAGGGATTGAATCAGCTGGATGGCAGCGTCTACATCTTCTTCCGGCTGGCCCAGGGTCTGCGCCAGGGCGCCGGCGTCTTGCCGGGCGAGCATGGGAAGATGGTTTTCAACGATCTCACGAGCCAGCTGCTGCTGGTGCGGAGGCTCATCCAGCGGCTGGTTCAGTTGGATCAGCAGACATTCCTGCAGCGAGCGCGAAGCGACGCCGGCCGGGTCAAACTGTTGCACCAGTGTCAGAGCCTGTTCGATTTCCTCCATGCCGACGTCATCTCCCAACTCGGAAACGGCCAGACTTTGTATGTCTTCGAGGCTGGCGTCCAGATACCCGGCATCATCCACGGAGTCGATGATCAGCCCGGCCAGGGCTTTTTGCTGCGCATCTGACGCCGAAATTTCCAGTTGCCAGACCAGATGCTGGCGCAGATCCTGTTCGGCGGGAGACCGGTTTTCCAGCATGTTGTCCGGCAAATCCGCGTTGTTGCGACGGCCGGACTCCCAGGCGGGATCGGGAGAGTGGTCAGCAGAATCTCGCCATTCGCTGTCTTTCAGTTCGAATTCCTGTTCCGCAGGCGCGTCAGAGCTGGCAACGGTATCGGTGGCGCTGATATCCGTTTCACGGGTGCTGGAGTCGGATGTGCCCAGCGAGTCTTCCTGCTCGAGCAACGGATTGGTCTCCAGAGCTTCCTGGATTTCAGTTTGAAGCTCCAGAGTGGAAAGCTGCAGTATACGTATGGCTTGCTGGAGTTGTGGAGTAAGCGCCAGCCGCTGACTCAATTTGATATTGAGTGTTTGTTTCATGCCGCTATTGTAGCCAAGATGGGATGAGGATGCAGGCATCTGGCATAAAAAATGCTGAATCAGGTCCTGGCGCCCGATGCCCGGCTTTCAAAACCCGGGTTGCCTTCTTGAAGAATGTGTTGCGCCAGACGTGCAAGCGCCGGTAGAGCGATCGGACAGTAGCACTTCGTTACCTGCTAATATACCTGCAATTCCTTTAATAATCATATGGTTAAATGATTTATTGGGTGTCTTCATGCAACATCCGGGTTCAAACGGGAAATGCGAAAATGCTGTGCTTACAAACGGAAATTTTTCCCCAGATAGACTTCCCTGACTTCGCGATTCTCGAGTATTTCCGCCGGCGTGCCATCGGCAATGATGCGTTCCCGTAAAACGAGTTCTTCGCTTAGCGGAAAACCTATTTTTCTAGCTTCTTTGGAAGGAATCTCCAAGTTCAACAAATCATGGT
>QOAV01000054.1 GCA_003972845.1 Gammaproteobacteria bacterium | reverse complement strand
ACTGAAGATGCCTATTGGGCCGATCATATCGACCATGACTGGAATGCGGATCGTGTACGACGAGCGCTTGCTGAACTGCCTGGCCTCAAACTACAGCCAAAAACAGAGCAAAGCCGCTTTAAGGTTTCCTGGTACTACGACCCAGAGAAGGCGCCAACTGTAGACGAGATTATCGCGCTTATCCGGCAGCAAGAAATTACCGCCAATGTGCTTATCGCCTTTGGCCAATATATCGACATAATTCCGTCGCGCGCCTCCAAAGGGCAGGCGCTACGTTATGTTGCACAGCGACTCGATATTCCCCTTAAGCATATTCTCGTGGCCGGTGGTTCGGGCGCTGATGAAGACATGATGCGGGGCAATACACTGGCTGTGGTAGTGGGAAATCGCCATCATGAGGAATTGTCGCAACTGGAGGATCAGGATCGCATCTATTTTGCTGACCTGCCTCACGCAGCAGGTATTCTGGAGGCTGTCGACCACTATGATTTTTTCAATGCCTGTGAAATGCCGTCGGTTTGATATCTGATCGTGTCCTTGCTCTCATCGTTCTTGCCGTTTGAGGTGGCGAGCCTTTCAACTCTCTGCTGATACCTGACTTTTTCAATTGAAATCAGGGAATAATCCGTAGTGACAAGCTCCCTCAATCACACCACTGGTGTAGTTTCCATTCAGCCCTTTAAAATCTCCTGATGCGAAATACACTTTCAGGGCGGGATTTTTATTTAATGCCTTATTGACATTTTCCACCAATTGATCGTCAGCATTTTTTACCAGCACGCCGGAAAAGCCGGCTGTCAAAGGAAAAATATCGTTCCCGCTATCCCCACAAAAAACAACCTCTTCCTTTTTGGATCCGAATTCATCAGCCACGTACTCCAGCGCTGTCTGTTTTGTTGCGCTATCCGGTAACAGATCAAGCAGCCCCTTTCCGTCTTGAGAATCGAAACTGTAGATGATGACCTCATCAAACTTACCCTTGACCAGTTCATTGACCTCTCTTAAAACTGCATCTTTCTTCTGATGTTCAACATAATAGCTTTGCTTGAACTGGTTCAAATGCTCGCTCTCTTGTTCTCGAATACCATCAACCCCGGCAATGACATCCCTGATTTTACCAGCATCCCAACGGGGGCTTGAGCGCTTGACATGATTGATCCATCCTTCGTCAATCGCCCACTCGCCATTCTCACGTTTCCGTATCGAAGTACCGACATCGCCACATAAAATATCGGGGTATCGGACGCCAAATTCCTTTATTGCCTTTTCCGTCAGTCGCAGATTTCGTCCTGTGACATAAACGACAAGGACATCATTTTTTTTTGTCAACTCGTTGAACAAGTCGATGGCCTGGTTATCCGCTTCCCATCTTCCATTCGGTAGCAGTGTCCTGTCCAGATCAGTAGCCAGTATCCTCATTTCGGTCCCCTGTATAAGCCGGTAGAAATCGTTTCAACCCTTAAGGGCTCGCCGGAAAGCGCTTCGATCCTGCCATCGTGGTTCGTTGTGTTTGTCTACCGATACGACAACAATCCATTACCGCCGGTGCCATCCTGGTG
This sequence comes from Gammaproteobacteria bacterium, assembly GCA_003972845.1. GTDB lineage: Bacteria > Pseudomonadota > Gammaproteobacteria > QOAV01 > QOAV01 > QOAV01. The sequence continues at coordinate 2,046 of QOAV01000054.1, read as the reverse complement.
TGTGATAGTAAAGCTGTAATCGCTTAAATCAGCCTTTAAAGTGGCGATGCAGGTACGATTTTTCCAGGTTAAATCCAGACAGTGGTCGTCTGTATCGTGAATATCAAGTTTACCGCTGAAGGCAGACAAGTTATTGCGCAGCCTGATAATTTGTAGCTGGTCTTGCACAATAGCTTGTTTTAGTTTTTCCTCAATGTCACTCATTTGCAGAGTTGTGCGATTAATTTCTTTGTGTCCTCCGGTGCCGCCTTTGTCCGCTGCAGCATAATCGTTTTTCCCCGCAAAAAGATCGAGATACCAGACTTGTGGCACACCCGGCATAAACATTTGAATGGCCCGAGCAAGACGCAATTTCCGCTCATCTTCGCCCAAGGCGCTGAAGAATGCCGCATTCACCTGGTAGTACGATATTTTTTTACCGTCGGGGCCATACAGATCTTTTACTCTGCCGCCTCTGTCCAATATTCTTTCCACAACAGCGTCGATCTGTTCGTTGCCCAGCAATTCCTTCCTGTCATTGCCTTTCAGATCGAGCACAGGTATGCCATCGTGACAGCCGAGCATATTGATCGTTTTAATATTCTTTTCTAATAGCTCGCGTATCCAGTACAAAAGATGTCGATTTGTGCCCCGATCTAAGGCATCGATTACCAGGCCGGGAAAGAAAAAGTCGTAAATTGGAAAACCTTTTTTCGCCATCTCCTCATGCAGCCCTCGGCCGTACTCAGCGTGTATTTCAGGGACCAGGATAAGGTCGTATTTTTCCGCCATCTTTTTCAGTTTATCCAGATAGTCCCACGTACCGGGTTTATTGAAAAAATTGTTCATGCCGGGTTGCTTGTGCAGATAAGCGAATGCGTCGAGCCTGACCAGCTTCGCGCCATAATCGCGCAGCTTTTTTAATGTTTCATCGTAAAACTCCCAGACTTTTTCTGAACGGGCGTTCAAATCCATTTGTCCCAGATACCGGCGTTTTTGCTCAACAACTCTGATGACATCATCCCTATAACGAGAAAACTCACCCAGATCGAGTTCGCTGACATCTGCACCCGCCTTAACGGCTTTATTCAATATTTCTGCTAATGCTTGAGCCTGTGTGGTTTTCGCGAATTCCTTGAAATCTTCGGGGACAAGTTCCTGGTATGTCACCTCCTGATAAAAGGTATTCCAGTATGGCCGATCAGAGCCATCGGGAAAGCGCACTTTGAGTATGGGGAGGCCGGGCTTTCTCATAAAGAGCTTTTGCAGATGCTCTTCTTTCGGCACTACGTAGCCATCATCGCCCATTTCTCCGTCCAAACGCCAAAACTCATTCCAGTCAATAAAGAATTCCTTGTATTGCGAGTTGTCCCCATATTTCAGCATGTCCTGAAATTGCGGAGAGCCTACGGAGAGGTGGTTCAAAACGAGGTCAAACATCAGCATGATGTTCAGCTTTTCCAACTCTTCCAGGTCTTTCTCGGACACAAGTTCTTCATTGAGGTTATAGTCAATGATGGAAAAGCCGCGATCCAGATCACTGTTGAAAAATGTGGGCAGGATGTAGAACAAAGAAAAGGCGCCTTTGACTTCCTGTCTTTTCAGCATGTTTACGGCATCGGCAAGATGTCGCCCGATGCTGTCAGGATAGGCGTTAAACATCACCCCATGCGGTAGCTTGTTATTCTTATTCATGGCTTTAATTTTTAAAAGAGGCGCCTTGAGCTGCGAGGCGCGGATAGTTTAAGATGAATATTATCAAGCTGGAAGAACGGCGCAGATATGCGACGATTCAGACCTTGTTGATAGCGCTTTGAGCCGGATGATAACACCGAACTTAAGGAAGCTCTGAAAAAATCTGGTAAGAATCAGGCTGAGATAAAAGTGTTCCGATTCGCTGTGAAGTGAGCTGTAATAGTTGCTCTATTGCGGCGAACTTCACGGTGAATCGGGGCGCTTTTAGCCAGCGTGAACTTGTCATGACTTATTCAGAGGTTCCCAAGGACTCGGGTCATTATTGCTCATCAGGTGTCGCCTGATGCTGGCCAGATGGCGTATGATCACTGA
>QOAV01000137.1 GCA_003972845.1 Gammaproteobacteria bacterium | reverse complement strand
TGCCGATGGCGATATTCATGATCAGCTGGCCCGTTTGGGCGATGAACTGCGTTTCGCCCTCGCCCGCCACGTTGGTGATGCAGCGTTCGCACAGTTCCGGATGTTCGGCGTTCTGCCCCACTTCCTCGCGGTAATGCCAGCAGCGCACGCATTTGCCATGTTCCGATGGTTTCAGCACAAAAGCGATCTTGCCGGGCACATCCGCCAGCGCGTTGGCGTCCGGCTCGATGGCGTCATCCGGCTTGTTGCTCCAGGGCCGCACCTCCGCCGTGGATGTGATAAAGGCGAAACGCAGTTCATCGCCCAAACGGGCCAGCTGATCATGAATATCGCCATCGGCGTATACTGTCACTTCCGCCTGCAAGGATGAGCCTATAGCGCCGTCTTTGCGCAGTTTTTCCAGCTCCGCTGACAGCGCATCGCGCACGGCGCTGATTTCACGCCAGTTGGCGAGCAACTGTTCGGCGTCAGCCACGGCGGGTAGATCATGCCAGTATTGCGTGAAAACATAGTCCGCCGGCCGCGCCGGCATGGCGTTCCAGATTTCGTCGGCGGTGAAACTCAGCACCGGCGCAATCCAGCGCACCATGGCTTCCATGATGTGATACATGGCGGTCTGCGCCGAACGCCGCGCAACGCTGTCTTTTTTCGCCGTGTAAAGCCGATCCTTGAGTATATCCAGATAGAAACTGCCCATATCCACTGCGCAGAACTGATGCACCGCCTGATAAACATGGTGGAAGCTGTATTCGTCATAGGCGCTGATGATTTGCTGCTGCACCCGGGCGGCGCGGGCGACGGCCCAGCGATCCAGCTCGGTCATGTCATCCAGCGCCACCGTATGTTCCGCAGCGTCGAAATCAAACAAATTGCCCAGCAGGAAGCGCGCCGTGTTGCGCACGCGGCGGTAGGAATCCGCCGTTCGGTTAAGGATTTCCCTGGAGAAACTCAGCTCGCCGCGATAATCCGTCGCCGCCACCCACAAACGAATGATATCCGCGCCCACGTCGCCCGCCAGTTTGGTGGGCTCGACGCCGTTGCCGCTGGACTTGGACATCTTGTAGCCTTTCTCGTCCACGGTAAAACCGTGCGTCAGACAGGCGCGATAGGGCGCCTTGTCGGTCATGGCCACCGAAGTCAGCAGGGACGACTGGAACCAGCCGCGATGCTGGTCGGAGCCTTCCAGATACAGGTCCGCCGGACGGTGCAATTCCTCGCGCGCATCCAGCACCGTATAATGGGTCACGCCGGAATCAAACCACACATCCAGCGTATCGCTGACCTTGATATATTGCTCGGACTCATCCCCCAGCAGTTCGTCCTTGTCCAGCTCGAACCAGGCGTCGATACCCTCTTTCTCCACCCGTTGCGCCACTTCTTCGATCAGGCGCTGGGTGTCGGGGTGCAGTTCGCCGGTTTTCGCATCGGTGAACAGGGCGAGAGGCACGCCCCAGGTACGCTGGCGCGATACGCACCAGTCCGGGCGGTTTTCCAGCATGGAGGTAATGCGCGCCTCGCCCCAATCCGGCAGCCAGGTCACGTCTTTCACTTCGGCCAGCGCCTTGTCGCGCAGGCCGTTTTTGTCCATGCCGATGAACCATTGCGCGGTGGCGCGGAAAATGATCGGCGTCTTGTGGCGCCAGCAGTGGGGATAGGAATGCTCCATTTTTTCCAGCGCCAGCAAGGCATTGTTTTCTCTCAGCACTTCCAGCACGTGGTCATTGGCCTTGAACACCTCTTCACCGCCAAAGATGGGTGTGTCATCAAAAAACTTGCCCCAGGGCCCCACCGGGTTATCCACTTTCAGGCCGTATTGCCTGCCCACCACGAAATCTTCCTGGCCATGGCCGGGGGCGGTATGAACCGAGCCGGTGCCCGCTTCCAGCGTAACATGATCGCCCAGAATCACCGGAACTTGCCTTTTGTAAAACGGATGTTGCAACTGCGCGCCTTCCAGCGCCTCGCCTTTGGCCTCGCCCACGACAGCGAAATCTTCCGCGCCGTAACGGGATGCGACGGCGTCCATCAGGCCACGCGCCAGCACCAGCCTTTCCGGCGCGCCGTTTGCCGAGGTCTGCACCAGCACATAATCCAGCTCCGGGTGCATGGCCACCGCCTGATTGGCGGGCAGGGTCCACGGCGTCGTGGTCCAGATCACCACGCTCACCGGCCCTTCGCCGCCAGCGTTGTCGAAACGACCCAGCAAATCCGCCTCGTCCACCCCACGGAAACGTACATCGATAGCGGGTGACTGCTTGTCACGGTATTCTACCTCGGCCTCGGCCAGCGCCGAACCGCAGGACGGGCACCAGTGCACCGGCAACAGACCGTGGTACAGATGCCCCTGGTCGGCTATTTTGCCCAGCGAGCGGATGATGTCCGCCTCCACCTGAAAATCCATGGTGAGGTACGGATTGTCCCAGTCGCCGATGACGCCCAGACGCTTGAAATCAGCCTTCTGTCCTTCCACCTGTTTGGCAGCGTATTCCCGGCAGGCGTCGCGGAACTCGCGCGGCGTGACCTTGCGCCCCGGCTTGCCCACTTTCTTTTCCACCTGCAATTCGATGGGCAGGCCGTGGCAATCCCAGCCCGGCACGTAGGGCGCGTCGAAGCCCGACAGCACCCGCGATTTGATGATGATGTCTTTCAGTATCTTGTTTACCGCATGGCCCAGATGAATACTGCCATTGGCGTAGGGCGGGCCATCGTGGAGGATATACTTCTCCGCCCCGGCGCGCGCCTCGCGCATGCGTTGATAGAGCTTGTCCCGCTCCCAGCGCGCCAGCCACTCGGGCTCACGCTTGGGCAGATTCCCGCGCATGGGAAAATCGGTCTGGGGAAGGTTGATCGTATTTTTGTAATCCGCCACGCTAGTTCTCGCTGTTTATCGGTTCTTGCAGAACCGCCATCACTTGATGTTTCTGTTCGTCATCCAGACAATAGACCGGCACAGAATAATGCTTGCCGTCTTCTGCCACCACGTCCAGTTGTCCGCCCTGATCTGTCACCGCCGTAATGTCTTCGCGTTTGAAGCTGCTCATCACCCACGGGCTGTAATACACCGCCACTTTTTTCGGCTTGATGTTGACCACAATCTTGTTGCCGCCAATGAGAAACAGCGCCGCCGATGCGATGAGCAGCATAAACGCATATTTATACTGCGAAACCGGCATCATACCCATATAAATCAGCGCGGCGATCACCAGCGCTGCGCCGATGCCCGCCAGCACCAGAAATGTTACCATGCCGCGTTTTCTGCAACGGTATTCCATCAGCTCTTTCCCGTATTGTGTTCAATCCACGATTGCGCGGTCTCGGCATCCAGCAATATCTGTTGCTTGAGCGCATCGAAGCTGTCGAATTTGCGCTCGTCGCGAAGGTGGTGCAAAAACTCCACGTCCACATGCCGGCCATAGATATCAGCATCAAAATCGAACAAGTGAGTTTCCAGCAGCGCCCTGGTACCGCACACCGTTGGCCTGGTACCCACATTGGCAACGCCATAGCGAACACCGCCACAGGCGTCATCCCCGGGCAGCCCGCTCATGCGCACCACATAAACGCCGGACAGGGGCGAGACCTGGCGATGCAGGTAGATGTTCGCCGTGGGAAAACCAATGGTGCGCCC
>QOAV01000047.1 GCA_003972845.1 Gammaproteobacteria bacterium | reverse complement strand
CATCTGCCAGGTGCAGTTTCGATAATTGCACCGGCGCAGCGCTGAAACAGTTTTTAGTGAAAACAGCGGCAACAGTGGAACCTTCCACACATTCGATCAGCGCCACATCCGGCCGCGGCGGGTCGTAGATCCCGGCGCTAGCCGCGGACAAGCGGATTCCGGGAACCGGATGAACCATCAGCTCAGCTTGCCGTGGCAATGCTTGTATTTTTTGCCCGAGCCGCAGGGACAGGGCTCGTTACGCCCGATTTTCCTGCCGTCGCGAACAAACGGCTGAGCCGTTTCTTCCGGTTCAGCGCCGGCCGCAACGGACTCGGCGGCATCACCATACAGCCATCCGCCCTGCTCGGCCTGTGCTTCGGCGTCCGGGTGCTGGAATTCCATATCACCCTGTTCGGCCATCTGCGCATCCAGCGCGTCCACGTCTTCTTCGGTCTGCAACTGCACCCGCATGAGCAAGGTCGTGACTTCCTGCTTGATGCGCTCCAGCATGTCGGTGAACATGGCGAAAGCTTCGCGCTTGTATTCTTCCTTGGGGTTTTTCTGCGCATAGCCACGCAGTCCCACACCCTGGCGCAGATGATCCATCGCCGCCAAATGCTCTTTCCAGAGAGTGTCCACGGTTTGCAGGGTGACCGCCTTCTCCAGATGACGCATGATTTCCGGTCCGTATTGCGCCTCTTTTTCATCATATACGGCTTGCAGCGCAGCAAGAACCCGCTCGCGCAGCGTTTCCTCATGCAGCTCATCATCTTCTTTAAGCCACTGGGCGACCGGCACTTCCACGCCATACTCCCTGAGCAGCACCTGTTCCAGACCTTCCACATCCCACTGCTCTTCCAGGCTCTGCGGCGGGATATACTGATCGATCAGGTCATTGACCACCTCTTCGCGAATCAGTTTGACGTTCTCGGAAATATCGTCCACTTCCATGAGACTGTTACGCTGCTCATAAATCACTTTGCGCTGATCATTTGCAACGTCGTCGTATTCCAGCAATTGCTTGCGCATGTCGAAGTTGCGTCCTTCGACTTTTTTCTGCGCGTTTTCAATGGCTTTGTTCACCCAGGGGTGCTCGATCGCTTCGCCTTCCTCCATGCCCAGCTTCTGCATCAGTCCGGCGATGCGCTCAGAGCCGAATATGCGCATCAGACTGTCTTCCAGAGACAGATAGAACCGGGTCGAACCGGGATCACCCTGGCGCCCGGAGCGACCGCGCAACTGATTGTCGACGCGGCGGGATTCGTTTCGTTCGGTGCCGATGACGTGCAAACCGCCGGCGGCGATGACCGCTTCGTTGTCTTTCTTCCACTGCTCCCTGGCTTGCTCGGCCTTCTCAGGGTCATCAATACCTTCCGCTTTCAAGCGCATTTCCCAGTTGCCGCCCAGCACGATATCGGTGCCGCGGCCCGCCATGTTGGTGGCGATGGTCACTGCGCCTGGCGCGCCGGCCTGGGAAACAATCAGCGCCTCGCGCTGGTGATGTTTGGCATTCAGCACTTCGTGCTCTATGCCTTCCTTCTGTAACATGGAGGAAAGCAATTCCGACGTTTCAATGGACGCGGTGCCCACCAGAGACGGTTGGTTCTTTGCCTTGCGCTGCTTGATATCTTCCAGAATTGCCTGGAACTTTTCTTCTGCAGTTCGATAGATCTGGTCCGGCGCATCGTCGCGGGCCTGCGGCACGTTCGTTGGCATGACCACCACTTCCAGATTGTATATCTGCATGAATTCAGGGGCTTCCGTATCCGCCGTACCGGTCATGCCGGATAACTTGTTGTATAGTCTGAAATAGTTCTGGAACGTAATGGACGCCAGAGTCTGGTTTTCCTTCTGGATCGGCACACCTTCCTTGGCTTCGACCGCCTGGTGCAACCCTTCCGACCAGCGCCGTCCGGGCATCATGCGGCCGGTGAATTCATCCACAATCATGATTTCGCCGTCGCGCACGATGTAATCCACTTCACGCCGGAACAGACTGTGGGCGCGCAGCGCCGCGTGTACATGGTGCATCAGCGAAATATTGGCCAGATCATACAGATTGCTGTCCTCTTCCAGAAGACCGGCTTGTTGCAGCAGCTGTTCGACATGTTCGTGACCTTTGTCGGTCAGGAACACCTGCTTGGCTTTTTCGTCCACATAGAAATCGCCGGTATCTTCGCCGCCTTCCTCCGTTTCTTCTTCCTGACGTGTCAGTTGGGGAATGATCTCGTTAATCTTGACATACAGGTCAGTGCTGTCTTCGGCAGGCCCGGAAATAATCAGCGGCGTACGCGCTTCGTCAATAAGGATGGAATCCACTTCGTCAACGATGGCGTAGTTCAGTTTGCGTTGCATCCGGTCTTCTGCGCGAAACGCCATGTTGTCGCGCAAATAGTCAAAACCGTATTCGTTATTGGTGCCATAAGTGATATCGGCTGCGTAAGCTGCCCGCTTGGTTTCCTGATCCTGCCCGGAGATCACCACACCGACGCTCATGCCGAGGAAATGGTAGAGCTTGCCCATCCATTCAGCGTCGCGCTGGGCGAGGTAGTCGTTGACAGTGACCACATGTACGCCATCGCCGGTGAGAGCGTTGAGGTAGACCGCCAGCGTTGCCACCAGGGTCTTGCCCTCGCCGGTGCGCATTTCGGCAATATTGCCGTCATGCAGCACCATGCCGCCAATCAGCTGAACATCAAAATGACGCATATCCAGCGAACGTACGGAAGCTTCCCGGCAGACCGCGAAAGCTTCGGGTAGAAGATCGTCCAGGTTCTCGCCATCAGCAACCCGCTGGCGGAATTCGTCGGTCTTGGCTCTCAGTTCTTCATCATTCAGGGACTGCATCTGCTCTTCCAGAGCATTGACCAGGCCTACTTTCTTGTTATAGCGTTTGATCAGCCGCTGGTTGCGGCTACCGAATATTTTTTTCAGCACTTTTTTAACCTCAGGATCCTTGCCTGAAAAAACAAAGAAGAGTCAGATGGGAGTTACAGAGTAGCGAATCCGTTCAGAGTCGGTGACGGTAAAACTATCGCTTGGCCAGTTTCGTCAGGTACTGCTTGGGATTGATCTGCTTGCCATTCTTCAACACTTCAAAGTGAAGATGAGAGCCGGTAGATCGCCCGGTGTTCCCCACCAGACCAATTTTCTGTCCTTTTTTAACGAAATCACCCTTGGCCACCAGCAGGGCGGAAGCATGACCGTAACGCGTGGTGCGGCCATCACCATGGTCAATTTCCACCATATTGCCATAACCGGCTCGCTTGCCGGAATGTATCACCACACCATCGGCCATGGCTGTGAACGGCGTACCTTTGGGGCTGGCAATATCAACGCCTGCATGGAAAGTCAGACGCCTGGTAAAAGGATCGACGCGCTTGCCAAAGCGGGAAGACACATAACCACCGCTTACCGGCCAGCCCACCGGGTTCAGGTCAACCTGCAGCTGCTGGTCGATGAACATGGAACTGAGTACATCCAGTTGTTCTGATTTTCGGTCAAGATCGCTGGACAGCTTGTCCAGAGCCCGGTTGAAATCATCCACAATGGCGTCAGACATGGGTTCTTGGCCTTATCTTAGAAAATTGAACACACCCACTTTGATTCTTTCCGGAAACATAGAATCTACCTTTACACCTAATGCCAATGCAGAAGGAA
>QOAV01000029.1 GCA_003972845.1 Gammaproteobacteria bacterium | reverse complement strand
TTTCGCGCTGTCCTCCTTGAGTACTCCCAGATCGCTGGAATACTGGCTGCAGAAGATCGAATCGGTGCATCACCGGGAGATCGACATGGGCCTGGAGCGGGTGCGGGACGTACTGGAACGCATGGGCCTGTCGATGCCGGATTATCCCGTGATACTGGTGGGAGGCACCAATGGCAAAGGCTCTTGCGTGGCTTTTTTGCACAGCATGTTGAGTGAGCAGGGCTACCGGGTTGGCGCGTATACATCGCCCCATCTGGTGCGCTACAACGAGCGCATTCGCCTGGCCGACCGACTGGCCGGCGACGAAGAACTGGTTGCGGCTTTCAAGGCTATCGACCAGGCACGTGGCGACGTGCCGTTGACTTATTTTGAATTTGGCACTCTGGCGGCGGTCAAACTTTTCCGGGATAAGGCAATGGATGTGGCGGTAATGGAAGTGGGCATGGGCGGCAGGCTGGACGCGGTCAACGCGCTGGAGCCGCTGGGTGTTTTGCTGACCAATGTGGGGCTGGATCATCAGACCTGGCTGGGTGAAACACGCGAGCAGATCGGCCGTGAAAAGGCCGGGATTTTTCGCCAGGGAGTGCCGGCGGTTTGCGCCGATCCGGCGGTTCCGGAATCGGTACTGAGCGCAGCGCGGCAGACTGGCGCAGATCTCGCTCTGGTAAATCGCGACTATACATGGCGTATCGAAGGCGACCGCTGGAGCTGGCAATTTGGCGACCAGTCGGTCACCTTTCCCGCGCCAGCCCTGCACGGGAAATTCCAGGTGGGCAATGCGGCGGCGGTGATCACTCTGCTGTCAATGATAGAACAACCGTTACCGGTTTCCCGGCAGGCTATGGAACACGGCCTGACCCGGGTATCGCTGCCCGGACGGCTGCAGATCATTAATGAATCACCCCTGCGCATGACCGATGTGGCGCATAACACCGAATCGGTGTCAGAGCTGGCGGCTTATTTACGCGATCTCGACCATGACGGTAAAATCATTGCCGTTTGCGGCATGCTCCGCGACAAGCCGGTGGAAAAAGTATTGGCCCTGATGGCGGATGAGGTGGACGAATGGCATTTTGGCAGTATCCACGACAAGAGAGGCGCGATGGCGCGGGAGCTGGCCGCAGCGCTGAGTCGGGTGGCCCCGCAAGCTCTGGCGATTAGCCATGATTCAGTGAAGGCTGCCTGGCAAGCGGCCACTGCCGCACAGAAGGCGGATGATATAGTGATCGCCTTCGGTTCCTTTTACTCGGTTGGTGATATAATTTCGCTTTATTGAAGCGAAACTAGCCCATGGCCGCCGCATCTGACAATTCCCGGGACTTTGATCCGCGCCATCGCATCGTTGGCGCGATTATTATTGTGCTGCTGGTGGTGGTGTTTGTACCATTGCTGCTGGGTGACCCGGAGGAGCTGGCTAAAAATGCGCGTATCCGCGCTGAAGGCAACGGACAGGAGGTCAGCAACGGCGTCAAGCGCTATGTGACTGATCTTTCCCGTGGGGAAACGCTTGCCAACCAACCTTCCTCACAGGATAAAACGCCAACTGTCAGCGTCCGCAAGACCAGCACCAGCCGGAAACCATCTGCTGCGGCAAGTGGAAAATGGGAGCTGCGTATTGGCACTTTTTCCAAGCCGGATAATGCCAGAAACCTGGCCAGCAGTTTGAAAAAACTCAATTTCCCGGTGCGATCCACTGAACTTGACAATGGCCATACGCGCATCTGGATGGGCACTTACGCCAACCAGGCAGAGGCCAGGAAAATGGCTGAAAAACTGCAGAAACTGGCGAAAGTGAAAGCCATCGTGGTGAAACGACAATAAACGACAGGAAAGAATAGACCGTGACTCTGACAGGACTGGATTTACTCATTGCCGGCGTGGTGCTGATTTCTCTGCTGGTGGGCATATTTCGCGGATTCATCCGGGAAGTGCTATCGCTGGTGTCCTGGGGTGTGGCCCTGTGGGTGGGCTGGCGTTTCTTCAAACCGGCTTCGGCCTATCTGGAAAACACCATCAGTTCCGAGCCGGTCCGGCAAATCGCCGCTTTTGCCTTTTTGTTCATTGCCGTTCTTATCCTGTTGACTGTCGCCAGTCATTTTCTGTCCAAACTGTTCAAGGTTTCCGGGTTGGCTTTCATCGACCGGCTGTTTGGCGCGGTATTCGGATTTGGCCGCGGCGTCCTGATCATGTCCATCGTGCTGATTCTGGGTGGAGCCACGGCCCTGCCCAAGGAAAGCTGGTGGAAAGACTCCGCGTTGGCGCCTATGCTGCAACCTGTGATTGACTTTTTGCTCAGCGTGATGCCGAAGAACACCTCAAACCGGTTTCAGATCGACAAGCCATCGAATGATACGGCAATCAAGCCCGAATCCGGTGCTGTCGCAGCGGAAACAAAACCACCGGCCCAACCGGAGAACTAGACCATGTGCGGAATCGTAGGCGTAATAGCTCAGGGACGCGTCAACCAGACCATTTATGACGCGCTGACCGTATTGCAGCACCGCGGCCAGGACGCGGCGGGTATTGCCACCTGCAACGACCGGCATGTGCATTTGCGCAAGGACAACGGGCTGGTGCGCGACGTGTTTCACACCCGCCATATGCTGCAACTGGAAGGCAACATGGGCATCGGCCATGTGCGCTATCCTACCGCCGGCTCTGATTCACGCGCCGAGGCCCAGCCGTTCTACGTCAATTGGCCGCTGGGCATCCTGCTCGGCCACAATGGCAACCTGACCAATGCCGCCGCCCTGCGCGAAGAGCTTTATACCAACAATCTGCGCCATCTGAATACCGGCTCCGATTCTGAGGTGTTGCTGAATATCTTCGCCGCCGAGCTGGGCCGGACTGCTACTCTGGATCTACAGCCGGACAATGTGTTCGACGCGCTGCAGGGTGTTTACCGGCGCTGTGAGGGCGCCTATGCCGTCATAGCCATGATTGTCGGTGTCGGCATCCTCGCCTTTCGCGATCCCCATGGCATACGTCCGGTGGTGTACGGCAAGCGCGAGACGCCCACGGGCGATGAATACATGGTGGCGTCGGAAAGCGCCGCCCTGAACATCTGCGGTTTTAAGCTGGTGCGCGACCTGATGCCGGGCGAAGCCTTGCTGGTGGACGTGAACGGCGTTGCTCATACGAGTCAGGTGGTGAGGCCCGCCACTCACGCGCCCTGTATTTTTGAATATGTCTATTTTGCCCGGCCCGATTCGACCCTGGACAATATCCAGGTGCACAAGACCCGTCTGCGCATGGGCGACAAGCTGGCTGACAAGATCCGCCGCGAGTGGCCGGAACACGACATCGATGTGGTGATACCCATACCCGACAGCGGCCGTACTGCAGCCATGCAACTGGCGAACAATCTGAAAGTCTGCCACCGCGAAGGTTTCATCAAGAACCGCTATATCGGCCGGACATTTATCATGCCGGGGCAGAACCAGCGCAGTAAATCGGTGCGCCAGAAGCTGAACCCCATTGAACTGGAATTCCGTGGCAAGAACGTGCTGCTGGTGGATGATTCCATCGTGCGCGGCACCACCTCGCGCAAGATCATCGAGCTGGCGCGGGAGGCCGGCGCCAACAAGGTCTATTTCGCTTCGGCCGCGCCGCCAATCCGTTATCCCAACGTCTACGGTATCGACATGCCCACGGTGAAAGAACTGGTGGCGCACGGGCGCACGGTGGAGCAGGTGGCCGAGGAGATCGGCGCCGACAAGCTGAT
>QOAV01000019.1 GCA_003972845.1 Gammaproteobacteria bacterium | reverse complement strand
GGATGCTCTACCGCCCGCTCACCGCCTCGATGCGCGGCGCCAGCGAGGTGAAGCGAGAGGTGCCGGTCACGGTCGTGTTGGGCAACCCGCCGTACGGCGAGAAGGCCCAGGGAAAGGGCGAGTGGGTCGAGAACGGCACCCCTGGCGCCAAGGTGCCTGCGCCGCTGGACGACTGGATGCCCCCGAAGGACTGGGGCGTCGGCGCGCACGTCAAGCACCTCTACAACCCGTACGTGTACTTCTGGCGGTGGGCGACGTGGAACTGTACAAGGAAACCTATCAGCCGTTGCTCATGGACGTCATCACCGTGCCGTCGCCGGATTGTTATCAGCGCGAACCGGGCCAAAGCTGCGAGGAGCATTCCACCGCCATGTTTACGCACATGGAGCGGGCGCTGGCGCAATATGCGCAAGAAACCTGCGCCGTCATCGTCGAGCCGCTGGTGCAATGCGCCGGGTACATGCGCATGTATCACCCGGTCTACCTGAAAAAGCTGCGTGAAGCCTGCGACCGCCACGGCGTCCATCTGATCGTGGACGAAATGGCCGTGGGATTCGGCCGCACCGGCACCCTGTTCGCCTGCGAACAGGCCGGTATCACGCCCGATTTCATGGGCCTGTCCAAAGGCTTGACCGGCGGCTACCTGCCCATGGCCTGTATACTCACCCGTGATGAAATCTACCAGGCCTTCTACGACGACTACCAGAATCTAACCGCCTTCCTGCACTCGCACAGCTACACCGGCAACCCACTGGCCTGCGCCGCCGGGCTGGCGTCCATGTCGATCTTCGAGAATGAGCCCGTGCTGGAAAACAACCAGCGCAAAGCGCAGCTCATGGCCGATTCCGTGGCGGAGCTGAAAGACCACCCCCATGTCGCCGAAATACGTCAGACCGGGATGATAGTGGCCATAGAAATGGTGAAGAACAAAACCACCCGTGAACCTTATGACTGGCGCGAACGGCGCGGCCATCAGGTTTATCAATACGCCCTGAAAAACGGCGCGCTACTGCGCCCGCTGGGCGACGTGATTTATTTCATGCCGCCGTATGTGATTAACGAGGAAGAGATCCGATTGCTGGGGAAGGTGGTAATTGAGGGAATGAGTGTGGCGACAGGGGATGAATCGTAACACCTGGAATCGCCTGATGGGAAAAACGTCTCACTCTTTCATACACAGCTTTTTTTTCCATTCCGCCATATTCGGTATGCCCACGGCGCGACCGTCCAAAGTGCAGTAGCTGACAATCATCGGATTATCCCCCGGTGCATTAACGTCTTTCTGCAAATCCATGCGGCCGACGGCTCGCGGCTCGGGGTCTGCGCTGATCAGCAGGGCGAATTGTTCATCGACGTTACAACCTTCCAGCGGTTTGAACACAACCACGCGATTCCCTGGTACCGGCTTCTCCATCTTGCCGCCGGAGAGGCGCGAGAAGGAAGTCAAACCAACGGACTTGCCGCGCCAGTCAAATTCCCCGGCAAACACATCCGGCAGATCCGGGTTTTCGGAAATTTCCGGCACTGGCAGCACTTCCTCGATAAGAGCGACGGGCACCACCAGTATCTGTCCGAATACCGGAATTACCAGGATGTGTATGCCATCGGCTGGCATATTGTCAATCATCTGGCGACTCCTTTTTCAGTATGGACTGGATGCTCTCGATCAAAGCCGCATCGTCGTAGGGCTTGGAGAAATAGTCTGCCGCACCCAGCTCCAACGCCTTTTTGCGGTGCTTTCCGCCAGAACGTGAAGTGACGACAATGGTCGGTATGTCGGCCATGCCGGGTTTTTCTCTGATCTTTTCCATCAACTCGTAGCCATCCATTTTAGGCATCTCTATATCAATCAGTATGAGGTCCGGTTTGCGCTCGTCCAGCGCTCTCAGGGCGTCATTGCCGTCACGGGCCAGGTCCACCTGGAAGCCATGGCGTTTCAACAGCCGCTCGGTTACTTTACGCACCGTCACGGAGTCATCGACGACTAGCAGACGCCCCTTGGGAGGCGCCGACTCTCCGGCGCGCCGACCGGGCTTCCATGACGCGCCTTCCACTTTGTACTCGCGACGCAAGTTTCCCGGATCCAGCAGCAAAGCCACTTCACCACTGCCCAGAACGGTCGCACCGGTAATGCTACGGACGCCGGAAATCTGCGGATTCAGCGGCTTGATCACGCATTCTTCCACGTCCAGTACTTCGTCAACGCCCAAAGCAATGCATCGTCTGCCGGATCGGATCAACAGTACGTGCTGTTCGCCATCCACAAATTCCGGAATGGCGAGCCCCAGACGCGCAGCCAGGGAGGAGTAATGATACTCCTTGTTGCGGTAGGAAATGCTCGGCTTCTTCGTGGCTTTTATGCGCGAAAATTCATTCTCGCTCAGGGTCTGAACCTGCACTACGCTACTCAGCGGTATGGCCAGCACCTGGCCGGCAACCCGTACCAGATTGGCGCGGGTAATGGACAGCGACAAAGGAATGTTGATGATGTAGGTAACGCCTTTTCCTGCCCTGGTTTCTACATCGATATGGCCACCCAGATAGCGGATTTCACTGGCGACAATTTCCATGCCAACACCCCGACCCGATAGCTGAGTCACCTGATCTGAGGTGGAAACGCCCGATTCAAGCACCAGTTGCGCCAGCTCATGATTTTCAATCGATTCATTCGCCAGTCCCGTCGCCACGGCGCGCTCACGCAACTTTTCCATGTTGATGCCGGCGCCATCATCGGAAAACTGCATGATAACTTCGTTATAAACCTGGGTGAACTCGATGCGGATGGTTCCCTTCTCGGGCTTACCCAGCTTACGCCGTTTTTTCGGTTTCTCGATGCCATGCACCAGTGCGTTGCGAACCATGTGTTCCAGCGGCGCTACCATGCGTTCGAGTATGTTCCGATCCAGCTCCACATCCTCTCCGGTAATTTCCAGCTTTGCCTGTTTTCCGGTTTCCTTGCTGATCACACGCACCAGATGCTGCAAGCGACCTGCCAGAACCCCAACCGGCTGCATTCGGGTTTTCAGCAACCCTTCATGCAGTTTTCCATAAATGCGGGCATCATGATGAAACAGTGTTTCTGACTGCCAGACCAGACGTTCCATGCCGGATTCGATATTGGACAGATCGTCCACGCATTCCGAGAGGCTGCGCGTCAGTTGTTGCAAACGCGAAAACCGGTCCAGCTCCAGCGGGTCGAACTCGGCTGACGAGGCCTGCGCTTCCAGCATGGGGGAAGACGTCATGGCCGTCTCGGCCTCTATCTCGAAATCACGGAAATAAGTCTGGAAACGCTCGGCAACCGATTGCATCTCCTCAAGCATGCCGACAAAACCGGAATACTGTAACCTCAGGCGCGAACGGGATACACCAATCTCGTTAGTCAGGTTCACCAGGCTGTCGAGCGTGTTGATATCCACCCGAATGGCGCTGGAGCGGGCCGGCACGTCAGCATGGTTTTCCGTTAGCGTCCGGGCTTCGGTGGCCCGCTCCGTTTTCACTGCGGGCAATGCAGAGCGGGATTTTTTCCGCGCTCTGGATCTGGCGGTTTTTTGTTTGCGCTTGCCGGCTTTCGCCGAAGCTTTTGCCGTGGCGGGTACGGCGGTTTTACCGGCGCGGGCGGCATTGGTCAGCTGTTCGACCTTGAGGGCCACCGTTTGCAACGAAGGAGCGCGGCCGTCCCTGACGGACTCCATCGCAATGATCATTTCGGTGCGTATTTCGCGCAGCAGCG
>QOAV01000221.1 GCA_003972845.1 Gammaproteobacteria bacterium | reverse complement strand
CTGAAATATAGCCGTCAGCTTGGCGATTGTCAGGGCGTGATTTCACATGCAATGATGCAGATTCAGGGAAGGCTTGCTTGCAAAAAACAGACCGCAGGCTAAGTGCTGGTGAATGGCGGTAGTGGTGCCGGCAAGAGTTTTACAGGAATGCCTGACTCAGGCCTGGCCAGTAGGTAATGATCAGCACACAAGCCAGCAGAATCAGCATCATGGCTATGGTCGAGCGGTAGATCTCGGTAATGGGGCGGTCAAACCGGTAGGAGGCGATGAACAGATTCATCCCCACCGGCGGTGTCAGATAACCCAGCTGCATGTTCGCCAGGAAAATGATGCCCAGATGCACCGGATGGATGCCATATCCCATCGCCACCGGCACGATCAGCGGCACCATGATGACAATGGCGGAAAAAACGTCCAGTATCGCTCCCAGCACCAGCAAAAACACGTTCAGCAGGATCAGAAATGTCAGCTTGCTGTGGACATGCAGTTTGATCCAGTCAAACAGCTGCGAAGGAACTTCCGCATCCACCAGATAATTGGTCATGGCCAGGGCCGATGCCAGTATCAGCAGGATGCCGCCAATCATGGTCATGGATTCTTTTACCACTTCCGGCAGTTGCCTGAGACGGACTTCGCGGTAGATGAACACCTCCACGATAATCAGATAAAAAGCGGTGACTGCGGCCGCTTCCGATACGGCAAAGACGCCGCCGAAAATACCGCCCAGCACGATGAATGGCAGCGGTATCTCCCAGATGGCATTACGCACGGCGGCCAGTACTTCCCTGCCGCTGAATCGGGTGCGGGGAACCGGATGCTTGCGTGTTACCCACATGCCCCAGAGGTAGAGAGCGACGATCATCAGCAAGGTCGGCAGTATGCCGGCGACAAAAGCCTGTTTTACCGTAATGTTCTGTTCCAGATTCAGCTGTTGCACAATCACCACATACAGGATCAGCGGCAGCGAAGGCGGCAGCAGCAGCCCCAGACTGCCGGATGTGGTGACCAGCCCCAGGTTGAAACGCTCCGGATAACCTTCCGATTTCAGTGCGGGCAGCAACAGCGCCCCCAGAGCGACGATGGTGACGCCGGTAGCGCCGGTAAATGCGGTGAACATGGCGCTGGCCACCAGAGTGACCAGAACCAGTTCACCCGGCAGCCAGCCGAGCAGAGATCGCGACAGCCGCACCGTGCGTTCGGATGTGTTGCTCTTGCCCATCAGATAACCGGAAAAAGTGAACAATGGCAGAGACAGCAACAGCGGCGTGCTGGTAAGGCGGTACAGCTCAATGGGAATGACAGTAAGATCAATTTCCTGGGCGCTAAATCCGAGTATCGCCACGGACAGTATGATGGCGAACAGCGGCGCGCCAAACCAGGCCAGCGCCAGCAGTATGGTGATGCTTAGAAACAGCATTATTTCGGAGCGCGATTTGTGGTCGGCGACGCCGGGAACGCGGCGATCAGATAACGCAGGGCGATAACAGCGAATCCGATCGGCAATATGCTCTGCGCCAGCCAGACTGGTACAGCGGCGAAAGCCATTTCGCCGTCCTCATACTCCATTTGCACCAGATTCAGGCTGTACCAGGCCACCACAGCACAAATCAGAGCTGTACACAGATAGATGAAGCTGCGCACACGCCTGCGGTTACTGTCGGACAGCAGGCGCTGGCCCAGGTCGATATTCAGGTGGTGGTCGCCGCGCGCTGCGTGCATGCCGCCGATCATGGCCAGCCACAATACCGAAATGCGCAGGAAGCTGTCGGCCCAGACCACGCCGGTATCAAAGAATATGCGCAGAAAAATCTGCAAAACGGCGACGCCGATCACCAGCAGTAGCGAAGCGACCAGCAAGCTGTCTTCCAGCCGCCGCAGAACCTGCAGTGCTGTAGAAATCATGGCTATTTGCTGCGGTATTGTTTCAGCAATGCGTCCACGCGGTCGACCATTTTCTGACTGATCACGCCTTCTTTGATGATGCGCTGCTGGGCGGCATGGGCGTATTTCAGCCACTCCTTTTTCTGTTCTTCCGAGGGCTGGACAAACTGGATGCCCAGGTCTTTCAGAGTGGCCAGGGCATTTCGGTTATCCGCCTTGTTTTTATCGTCAATGGCTCTGAATGTCTTGCCCATGACTTCACGAACGATTTTCTGGTCTTGCGGTTTGATCTTTTTGAATGCCTTGTTACTGATGGCCAGTACACCGAGGCTGTAGAGCAGGGGCATGTCGGTGAGATATTTGATCTGGGTGTGCCATTGCAGGGCGATGACGCCAATGGGCGGGGCCGCGACGGCATTCACCAGGTCAGTCTGCAGGCCCGCCAGTACATCGCCCAGCGGCAGCGGCACCGGCGTGATGCCAAAGGCGGCGATGGATTTGGCCGAAGTTTCGTCACCTGCCGGTATCCACACCTTCTGCCTGCGCAGATCCGCCACGCTGGCCACTGGCGCCTTGCTCGACATGATATAGGCAAAACCGGCTTCCGCCATGCCCAGAATCACATAACCGCCTTTTTCAAAACCTTGCGTCAGAACCGGGTCCAGATGCCGACGAACATAGTCGATTTCACCCTGGTCGCGGTATTTGAAAAGCAGTCCCAGCACTTCATTGTCCGGGTAGGCCTTGTCCAGAGCGCCAGCGGTGATTGCGCCGCCGTGGAGCTGACCGATCTTTATTTTGCGCAACACTGCCTTGTTGTCGCCCATGACGCCGCCCGGATAAAACTTGAATTTCACCCGGCCCCCGGTCTGTTCCTCCACCTGTTTTGCGCCTTCACGCAACTTGATCATCCAGTCCGACCCGTCGGGCGACAAAGTGGCTATTTTCAGGGTGTGGGCGTGGGCGCTGGACGCCAGGGCCAGCAGCGCTGTGAACAACAGAATTTTGCAGCGTTTTATCACGGGATCGGTCTCAAAATGTGTTTTGGTCTATACGTTACAGGGCAGAATCAGGACCCAATGGCTAAAAATACTCTTTACCGGATTTTAGCAGTTCTGCCGCTTTTTTCTGCGCCAGAGTGTTCATCAAAGTCAGACCTTCGGCGTGGGGGTCGCTGGCCAGCACTTCGTTCAACAGACGGTCATGCAGTGGCTGGTCGAATACCAGGCGCGCGTATTTTTCCGCGTACAGGACTTTCGCCATGAGGTTTTTCCCGTCTGACTGGCGCATGGCCGATTCAAAGTATTGTTTGCCCAGCTCCGGTTTGCCGCCCAGAGCCGGCGGCAACAAGGTCGATAATACGCCCAGATACAAATAGGCGCCGCCCTGCTGCCAGGCCGGGTCCAGTTCGGCAATGCGTTCCATGATAATGCGCACCCGTGGTAGTTGAGCCACCGCCTTGAGATCCGAGCTGTGGGCCTGAATCCACCCGGCCCAGGCTGTTCCCAATGTGTACCATGCGGGCACATCGTTCTTTGTCAATGTCGCGACCTGCGAAGAAAACCTGTCAAACGGCTCGGTTTGAAGATCACAAAAAGCCTGATCCGAGACACAGACTGCGTGCAGGGCATAGTTCATGGCCTTGGTATTCATGCGTGCGGCCCGTCGCTTGTCGGTGATGAATACGCCGGAATAAGCGCCGTACAGACCGGATGCCGACAGCAGCATGGACGGGTCGTCCGGCGAGTCCAGCAAAAAACTGTCCAACAGTATCAGATAGGCGGGCGCCCCGTCGGCAACGGTTTGCAAATCATCGGAATCGAGTATGGCGCGGGACAGGTTGTCCGCCATCTTGCCGGTGG
>QOAV01000058.1 GCA_003972845.1 Gammaproteobacteria bacterium | reverse complement strand
GGCTGGCTGGCGTACGGATATGGTTCTGATTATGAGAGTGATGCAATCCCGAGTGCTGGAAACGCGGGATCTGCGTCCGATTTTATAAGGAGTAAATGATGAAAAAGAAAATACAAACCCAAGGCAAAACAAGGGGCCTTCTGATTGGGGGGCTGGTCGGTGTTGCTCTGGTAACGGCATCGATTACCGTTTACGGCCTGAACCGGCAAGAAAACAGCTCGAAAGCCGAAATTACCGTGTACAAGAGCCCCACCTGTGGCTGCTGCAAGGCCTGGGTTTCGCATTTGCGCAAAGCAGGATTCAAGGTCAGGGCCATCGACCGGAAGGATATCAATCGCATCAAGGCGGCCAACGGCGTGAGGCCGGAATATGCCTCGTGTCATACCGCCATTGTGAATGGTTACGTCATCGAGGGCCATGTGCCGGCCGATCTGGTGGCTCGCTTGCTCAGGGAAAAGCCCGATATCAAGGGGTTGGCCGTGCCGGGCATGCCCATGGGTTCTCCCGGCATGGAAGGCCCGCGCAAAGATCCGTATCAGGTGCTGACCTTTGATGAACAGGGCCATCTGGCCGTTTACGCAAACCGCTGAGGGTGACGAGATGAAAATGGTTAAATTTTACATACTGGCGCTGACGCTCGTGCTGTCAGTGGCGTCCACGGCTTCCTGGCCACATACCCCGCCGCAGCACGCCAAAGTGTATTTCATCGGCATTGAAGATGGTGCGGTGGTCAGCAGCCCGGTTCACCTGAAGTTCGGTATCGAAGGTTTCGGCATCACCCCGGCGGGAACCACTACGAAGCGCCGCCATACGGCAGGCCACCATCATCTGTTGGTGGATGTGCAAGAACTACCGGATATGGACGAGCCGATTCCCGAGGACTCCCGCCATATTCATTTCGACCAGGGCGAGACCGCCGCAATCATTGAACTGCCGCCGGGCAAACATACCTTGCAGCTGTTGCTGGGTGATGAGGATCACGAACCGCAGGATCCGCCGCTGTTTTCAGAAAAAATCACCATTACGGTGGAGTAGCCAGCGGTGAAAGAATCCAGATGCTTGACCTGTGCGCAGAACACACCTTGTAAGGTGGCGCCAGTGTTTCATTCAACCAACGTTTAAAGAGGATATAACCATGAAATTGATCACAAACCTGACCGCTGCAACCATGATTGCCGCCATTTCCATGTCCGCCATGGCCGAAAACAGCAACACTCCCCAGGCCGACAGCACGCCGCAGCAAGGTATGTCGGGAATGAATGGCCAGCAGTCCATGCCCATGCAGGCTGGGCAGGGCGGCAACATGGCCCCCGGGAAAATGATGCGCGGCGGCCCGCGGGCTGGCATGCCCATGATGGGAGGCCCGCGTGGCGACATGCGTATGATGCGGCGTCATCAGGGCGGCATGTCCCGCATGCAGATGATGCAGAAAAAGCAGGCCATGATGCAGGCGCATATGACAAAAATGGAAAACAGTCTGGCCCACATCGAGGCGCTGCTGCAGCAGTTGGTAGATTTGCAGAAACGCCAATAACCCTGGCGGCGGCGCAGTGCCTGCCCACAGTGGCAGGTGCTTCAGCCCCGGAGAAGGAGGAACCATGTTAACAGTCAATCAACTCGCCAAATCCAGTGGCGTACCGGCTCATGTCGCCCGCTATTACCTGCGCATCGGGCTGATCCAGCCCGCCGGGCACCGGGAAAACGGCTATCGCGTGTTCGAACCCAGGGATGTGTCTCTGCTCAAGTTCGTGCGCATGGCGAAGCAGCTCGGTTACACACTGAGCGAGATCAGAAAAATTCTTTCGCATGCAGAACATGGTGAGTCGCCGTGTCCGGACGTGCGCGAGATCATACGCCATCGCATTGAAGAGAACCGCATAAAGATCGACGAAATGGTGAAACTGCAGTCGCGCATGGAGCAGGCGCTGGAACAATGGGAAGCCATGCCGGACGGCATGCCGGATGGTCACAGCGTTTGTCATCTGATCGAGTCGGTGGTGGAGGAACCCTGAAAAAACCCCTTGACCCGTATGTAACGCACAGGTTGTACGCTGGCATAAATAACGGGAAAAAGAAGGAGAAGGATAATGGATAAGGTGATGGACAAAACTGGCCCGAGTGTCAGTCTTGAAGATCCGGTTTGTGGCATGGAGGTGTCGCCGGAGAGCGAGTTTCGTCTCGAATTCGAGGGAAATGAAATACTGTTCTGCAGTGAGCATTGCCTGCACAGGTTCGAGGCCAGTGCCGATGATTATGCAGCCCGTATCAAGGGGGTTCGAGGCCATGAAGATCATGACCATGGCGAGAGCCATCACGATCATGCACAGCCCATGCAGGTGGCATCGGCCGCGCCCGGAACCGTCTATACCTGTCCCATGCACCCGGAGATTCGCAAAAACGAACCCGATGCCTGCCCCAAGTGTGGTATGGCGCTGGAGCCGTTAACGGAACCGGTTCCCGTGTCGAAGACAGAATACACCTGCCCGATGCACCCCGAAATTGTACAGGATCATCCCGGCAACTGCCCCAAATGCGGCATGGCGCTGGAACCGCGCGCGGTGGAAGCGGATGAAAACAATGAAGAGCTGAACGACATGACGCGGCGTTTCAAAGTGAGCGCCGTGTTGGCGATACCGGTGTTTGTGCTGGCCATGGTAGCCGACCTGGCCCCCCAGTGGTTGCCTGACGGTCTCAGCATGAAGGCGGTGCAGTGGATCGAGTTCGTACTGGCGACGCCGGTAGTGCTGTGGGGCGGTTGGCCGTTCTTCGTGCGTGGCTGGCAATCGGTCAAGACCTGGAACCTCAACATGTTTACCCTGATAGCGCTGGGCGTATCCGTGGCCTGGATATACAGCGTTGTGGCCTTGCTGTTTCCGGATATATTCCCGCCGATCATGAAACATGACGACGGGACCGTGCCGGTTTATTTCGAGGCGGCTTCGCTGATTACGGCGCTGGTGCTGCTGGGGCAGGTAATGGAATTGCGAGCCCGTTCCAACACCAATGCCGCCATCAAAATGCTGTTGGGGCTGGCTCCCAATACCGCCCGCATCGTGCGTGACGACGGGGCAGAGGAAGACATCCCACTCGAACATGTCAAATCCGGCGACGTGCTGCGTGTGCGTCCTGGCGAAAAAGTGCCGGTGGATGGTGTGGTGATCGAAGGAGACAGCTCGGTTGACGAATCCATGGTGACCGGCGAGCCGATGCCGGTGGGCAAAAGCGAGGGCGAAAAACTCATCGGCGCCACCGTCAACGGTACCGGCAGTCTGCTCATGCGCGCCGAGAAAGTAGGCAGCGATACCCTGCTGTCACAGATAGTGCGCATGGTAAGCGAGGCGCAGCGGTCGCGCGCGCCAATCCAGAAATTGGCGGACACTGTTTCCGGTTTTTTTGTTCCCATCGTGGTGCTGGTTGCCATCGTTACTTTCATTATCTGGAAATTCTGGGGTCCGGAACCGGCTCTGGCCCATGCAGTGGTCAATGCGGTCGCGGTACTGATCATTGCCTGCCCCTGTGCGCTGGGTCTGGCTACGCCCATGTCGATCATGGTGGGCACGGGCAAGGGCGCAACAGCGGGCGTGTTGATCAAGAACGCAGAAGCTCTGGAGATTATGGAGAAGGTCGATACCCTGGTGGTGGACAAGACCGGTACCCTGACCGAAGGCAAGCCGCAGCTTGTGGCGATCGAAGTGGCGAAAGGCCTGGATGAGAACGAAGTGCTGCATCTGGCGGCCAGTCTGGAGCGCGCCTCCGAACATCCTCTGGCCG
>QOAV01000146.1 GCA_003972845.1 Gammaproteobacteria bacterium | reverse complement strand
GGTCGAACAGAACCAGATGATGGCAGAACTGGAAATTGCGACCTTCGCTGCCGATCTCGGAGCAGATCAGGCACTGGGCGTTTTCTTCCGCATCAGCAAACCAGGCGGCGGCCCGGTCCCGCGCCACCATGTTCAGACCTTCGTGAAAAGCGGCGCTGCGGATGGCCTGGCGCACCCTCAGTTCCTGTTCCAGTTCGATGCTGGTGTTGGCTTCTGCGCAAATGACCAGGAACTTTTTCTCCGGATTGGTCTGAATCAGGTCTGTTAACCAGGCTACGCGGGGGTCAAACTCTGTCCAGCTTTCCGGTGTTCCGGTTTTACGCCAGGACAGTTCAGGCTTCAGCGCCGATACCCCCCTGCGGCAGTCTGCGTATTGCGCCGGGCTCTCCAGTCTTGCCAGCCGCAACTGTCTTTCGGGAAAGCCGCGAATGGCATCACGGGTATTGCGGAACAATACGCGGCCGGCGCCGTACCGATCCAGCAAAGCCTGTATGATCTGCCCCCGGCTTGCCGCATCGACCTGGTCGTCACCCAGATGTTCTATGGCGCTGCGGTAATCGGGCAAGGCTTTCAGTAACCACGCGGTCTGCTGATTTGACAAGAGTTCGTGGTCAATCAGGGCAGATGCGGCTCGGGCCACCGGTTCGTAGTTTTTTTCTTCTTCGAGGAATGCTTCCAGGCTGTGAAATCTGGCCGGGTCGAGCAGACGCAGTCGGGCAAAATGACTGGATACGCCCAACTGCTCGGGAGTGGCGGTGAGCAGCAACAAGCCAGGCGTTGCACTGGCGAGCTGTTCCACAAAGCGGTATTCAGCGCCAGGCGCTTGTTCGGACCAGTGCAGGTGATGAGCCTCATCCACGACCAGCATGTCCCAGCCGGCTTCCAGAGCCTGTTGTCTGCGCTCTTCGCTGTGCATGAAGAAATCGAGACTGGCGATCACCAGTTGCGAGGTTTCGAACGGATTTGTTTCCGCTGTTTCCAGGCAGCGCTGTTCATCGAATATGCTGAATTTGAGGTTGAAGCGGCGCAACATTTCCACCAGCCATTGGTGAACAAGAGCTTCAGGCAGCAGAATGAGCACGCGCGATATCTGACCGGACAGCAGTTGCCGGTGCAGTATCAGCCCGGCCTCGATAGTTTTGCCAAGGCCGACCTCGTCGGCCAGCAAGACCCGCGGAGCGTGGCGCTTGCCCACTTCCGAGGCGATATAGAGCTGGTGCGGGATCAGCTCCACGCGAGCGCCGATCAGACCCTGTACCGGCGATTGTTGCAGACGTGATTTGATGGCCAGAGTCTGGTGGCGCAGTCGAAACCACTTTTCCGGGTCGACAGCACCGGCAAACAGCCGATCCTGGGGCCGACCAAACTGCATGGCGCTGGATAACCGGGATTCGGGCAGAGCGATTTGTTCGCCCTGGTCGTCATGACACTGGTAAAGCAGAATATCATCGTTATTGATGACATCCAGCACCACCAGAGAATGTCCGTCACTGTCCTGGATAACATCATCCCGGCTGAAAATGATGCGTGTCAGCGGGGCCCGATTCACAGCATACTGACGTTGCAGTCCGGCGGCCGGAAAGGCAACGGAGACAATACGCTCATCGGCCTCAAGAATTTCGCCCAGACCAAGCTCGCGTTCAGCATCGCTGATCCAGCGCTGGCCCGGTTTAAACGGAATCCGGGACATGCTCAGGTTGACAGACTGAGTTCGTATCCGCCGAATTTGCGCATGTTCAGCACGCCGGTATCCAGTATCAGATACTGGCCCTTGATGCCCTGCAAGCGGCCGCTGATTTCCGGCGCTTTGTCGAAATTCAGGGAAACGATTTTTTTCGGCCACTGCTGTACCGGGTAGCGGATAGCCACGGTCTTGGCATCCGCCACGTACTCGATGGCAGATTCTCCCAGATCAGCGCGCAGCCGGTCCAACTCCCTATCGCATAGCGTGATCAGCTCATCACGACGGGCGTTCATGTCCAGAGGATCGGCATTGCCGCGCAGCATGGCGCGCCAGTCGGTCCGGTCCGCCACATGGTTCTTGAACGCCACTTCCACCAGCCCGGAGGTTTTGCGGTCTTTCACCCGGAACACCGGCAGGGCCTGCACCGCGCCCTGATCCATCCAGCGGAAAGGAATTTGCGAACCGCGGGTAATGCCCACTTTCAGGCCGGATGAGTTGGCCAGATAGACATAATGCTCCTGCATGCAATGCCGGTCGCCCCAGGCCGGGTCGCGACAGGTGCCCTTGTCATAGTGGCAAAGCTCGGGTTTGACGATGCAGCTGTCGCATTCCGGCAGACTGCGCAGGCAGGGGAAGCAATAACCCTGATGGAAACTTTTTTTGATGGTGCGGCCGCAGGCGATGCAATGAATGCCGCCGCCGTGGCTGAGCTGAATCTCTTGTCCAATCAGAGCGTTCATATCGACTTGTTCATCGCCCACGGGCAGCCGGTAACGCACCGGGTCATCCAGTTCCGTGCGCATCTTGCGAATATCGCCCTGCGCTAGGATCGGCATATGGCGCAGGCCGCCGCAATGGCGCTGATGTTGACGACTCCGCGAGTGGTGGCGGTGGAACTGAGTATATGCGCCGGCTTCCTGAGACCAAGCAGAATCGGGCCCACGGCAACGCCGTCGCCGAGTATGCGCAGTGCGTTGAAAGCAATATTGGCAGCGTCCAGATTTGGCATCACCAGCAGATTGATGTCGCCGCAAATGGCGGAATCCGGCGCCAGCAGTTCGCGCAGGTTACAGGCCAGGGCGGCGTGACTTTGCATTTCGCCATCGACCTCGAAATCTGCGTCACGCTGGCGAATCAGCTCCACTGCCTTGCGCATTTTGCGGGCGGACGGGGAGTCGTCATTGCCATAGCTGGAATGGGATACCAGAGCGACTTTCGGAGTGATACCGAACAGCTTGATCTGCTCCGCCGCCTCCATGGTGATGGCCGCCAGTTGTTCTGCGTCCGGGTCATAGTTGACGTAGGTATCGGTCATGAACCAGGCGCCCTTTTCCGTGATAAGCAGCTGCATGGCCGCGGGCACCGTGTCTTGCTGGACGCCGATAATATCTTCGACCGTATTCAGGTGATCGCGAAACGAGCCGGCAGGCCCGGCCACCATGGCATCCACCTGGCCGGTCTTGAGCATGTGGGATGCAATGACCGTAGTATCAGACTGGCTGTTCAGATCGCCTTCCAGCGTGGTGAAATCCATCTGTTCCGGATCGACGATCTGAAAGTCTTCGCCTTCTTTCATTTTCAAGCCCAGTTCCGCCAGTCTGTCCAGCACCTCCTGCCGTTTTGCCACCAGCACCGGCTGGATGCTGGTTTCCCGGCCCAGGATCTGGATGGCGCGCAGCACGCGCTCGTCGGAGCCTTCCGGGTAAATGACTTTTTTCTCCACCTGGGAGGCAACCTGAAACACTTCTTTCATGATGCTGGCCGAGCGATAGACTGATTGCATCAACTGATCGCGGTAGGCTTTCATGTCGGCAATGGGGCGAGTGGCTACGCCGGAGTCCATGGCCGCCTGGGCGATGGCTGGCGGTACGATGGCCATCAGCCGCGGATCGAATGGTGTCGGTAATATGTATTCCGGACCGAATTTCAACTTTTTGCCGCCGTAGGCTTTGGCGACTATATCCGAAACCGGTTCACGCGCCAGCTCAGCCAGAGCGTGTACGGCGGCCATCTGCATTTCATCACTGATGCCGCTGGCGCCACAGTCGAGCGCGCCGCGAAACATGAACGGAAAACACAGTACGTTATTGACCTGGTTGGGAAAATCCGA
>QOAV01000022.1 GCA_003972845.1 Gammaproteobacteria bacterium | reverse complement strand
TGCGCGAACTGGAAGGCGAACCCGCCCTGGAACTGCAGGAAATGGTGGACAAAGGCATCATCGAATACATTCCCTTTCCGAACAAGCTGAAAGGGAAATACCAGAGTTTCACCCAGGCCGACATCACCCGTTTGCGGGAGCAGGGCGGATACACCGATCGTTTTTACACCGTTGAGGAAGGCGTCAGCCGCTATATTCGCCGCCTCGCCGAAAAAGCAGCAAGGAAATAACCAGCATGTCCAAAAACATTCTCATTACCGGCGCCGCCGGTTTCATCGGCAGCGCTCTGGCGTTGCGACTGCTGGATCGCGGCGATCGCGTGTACGGCATCGACAACATGAACGACTATTATGAAGTCAGCCTGAAACAGGCGCGGCTGGCGCGCACCGAGGGGCACGAAAACTTCAGCTTTGAAAAGCTGGACATCGCCGATCGCGCCGGCATGGAAGACCTGTTCAAACGGGAAAAATTTGATGCTGTCATGAATCTGGCTGCCCAGGCCGGCGTGCGTTATTCCATCGAAAACCCCAATGCCTATGTAGACGCCAATCTGGTCGGTTTTGGCAATATACTGGAAGGCTGCCGCCACTCCGGCGTCAAACATCTGGTCTACGCTTCCTCCAGCTCGGTCTACGGCTCCAACAGCAAGCTGCCATACTCCGAACACGATGCGGTGAATCATCCGGTATCGCTGTACGCCGCCACCAAGAAAGCCAATGAACTGATGGCGCACAGCTACGCCAATCTGTACGACCTGCCGGTTACCGGCCTGCGTTTTTTCACCGTCTACGGTCCCTGGGGCCGCCCGGACATGGCTTTTTTCAAATTCACCCGCATGATGCTGGCGGGCGAGGAGATACCCGTGTTCAATCATGGCAAGATGATCCGTGATTTCACTTACATCGACGATATAGTCGAAGGCGTGATTCGCGTCATCGACCGGCCCGCCACGCCCAATCCGCAATGGAGCAGCGACGCACCCGATCCGGCGTCCAGCTTCGCCCCTTATAAAGTGTACAATATTGGCAATTCCGAGCCGGTGGAGCTGTTGCATTACATCAAGGTGCTGGAAGACAGCGTCGGCGTCAAAGCCAGGATGAACATGATGCCCATGCAGGACGGCGACGTGAAGGCCACCCAGGCGGATGTCAGCGATCTGGTCAATGACACCGGCTTCAAACCATCGACAACGGTGGAACAGGGCGTGCAGGCGTTCGCTGACTGGTATCGGGAATATTACAAGGTTTGAAATCAGGGAGAAAAACTGACATGAAAACAGCATTGATTACCGGCGTTACCGGACAGGACGGAGCCTACCTGGCCGAATTTCTGCTGGAAAAAGGCTACGACGTTCACGGCATCAAGCGCCGTGTATCCATATCCAACACCAAGCGCATCGATCATCTGGCGAATCACGCGCATTTTCATCTGCATAACGGAGACATGACCGACACCACCAGCCTGACGCGCATTCTGCAGAAGGTGCAACCGGATGAATTGTACAACCTGGCGGCGCAAAGCCATGTGGCCGTCTCCTTTGAAGAACCTGAATTCACCGCCAATGCCGACGCGGTAGGTACGTTGCGGCTGCTGGAATCCATACGCATCAACGGCCTGGAAAAAAAGACCCGGGTGTATCAGGCATCCACTTCCGAGTTGTTCGGCCAGGTGGTGGAAATACCCCAGACCGAGAAAA
This sequence comes from Gammaproteobacteria bacterium, assembly GCA_003972845.1. Classification (GTDB taxonomy): domain Bacteria; phylum Pseudomonadota; class Gammaproteobacteria; order QOAV01; family QOAV01; genus QOAV01. The sequence continues at coordinate 2,140 of QOAV01000022.1, read as the reverse complement.
CCCCGTTCTACCCGCGCTCGCCCTATGCCGTGGCCAAACTGTATTCCTACTGGATTATAGTCAACTACCGCGAATCCTATGGCATGTACGCCTGCAATGGCATCCTGTTCAATCATGAATCACCCAAACGCGGCGAAACCTTCGTCACGCGCAAGATCACCCTGGGGCTGTCACGCATTGCCCTGGGCCTTACCGACATCCTCAAACTGGGCAATATGGATTCCAAACGCGACTGGGGCCATGCGCGTGACTATGTGCAGATGCAATGGCTGATGCTGCAGCAGGACAAGCCGCAGGATTTTGTCATCGCCACTGGCGAGCAGTATTCGGTACGCGAGTTTGTCGAAGCCGTAGCGAAAGAAATCGGTTTCACCCTGCGCTGGGAAGGAGAAGGTCTGAACGAAAAAGGCGTGGTCGATACCATCAGCACTGAAGGTCTGTCCATCAACACCGGCGATGTCGTCGTTCGGGTGGACAAGGAATTCTTTCGGCCGGCCGAGGTGGAAACCCTGCTTGGCGACCCGGCCAGGGCAAAAGCCGAACTGGGCTGGGAGCCAACCACCGGTTTCGACGAACTGGTCAGGGAGATGGTCGAGCACGACATGAACCTGACCCGGCGCGATGTGCTGTGCAGAGACGCGGGCTTCGAAATGCCCAGCGTGCAGAACGATATGTAAAGAGCGCTACAAACCCAGGTCGCTGCGGCCGTTTTGCAAAAAAGCGCGCGGCGCATAGTCCAGGGCTTCGGCGGCTTCTCTGTGGTCAAAGCAGAGATCGGTCTCGATGCGCTGCAGCATGCCCAGAGTCAGATGCCGGAAACGGGGCAACAAACGGATTGCCGGCACCATGCCTTTGACCAGCCATGCCGGCAGATGGATGATACGCACCGGCTTGCCCAGAACCTTGAAAATCTGTTCCACCATGGCTGTGTACGGGATGGTTGAACCGCCGCTGAGGTTGAATGCCCGGTTGTCCCCGCCTTGCAGCGCTGCAAGGCAGGCCGCTGCGATATCCTCCGCATGAACCGGCTGACGCAGGCCGTCCCCTTTGCCGGGCATGATGAACACACCCCAGCTTTCCACGATGCGGGCGATGGAGCTGATGTTTTTGTCCAGTCCAGCACCGTAAATCAGGGTAGGGCGAAACAGCACCCAGGGAACGTTGTTTTGCTCACACGAAGCTCGCAGACAATCCTCGCCGCTGGCCAGCAAGCGGGTGATCGCCCGTTCCTGCGCGGTGACGGAATCCGTTTTGGTAAACAGGCTGGTTGAACTGATGGCGATCACCCGCTCCAGCCCCGCAGCGAGCGCCGTCTCGAGAAAATCCTTCAGCAGCCATATTGGCGCCAGATGGATCAAAACCGCCGGGGAGCCTGCATCCGGCCACTCGCCTTCACTCAGATCAGCCTCGAGCCAGATAACACCATCGTTGCCAGCTCGCGGGCGGCGACTGATGGCAATGACGTCGTGCCCTGCTGAAAGCAGTTTTGGCAACAGAAACCTGCCGATCGCGCTACTGGCGCCGGTGACGACCACATTCACGATCAGCGCCTGCCGAAGATTGTCTTGACAGCTTTCAGCGCGAAGCGCCCCCAGATGCCGGCCTTGGTCGCCAGCCGTACCGGCCAGGCATACACATCGCCATAGTGCTTGTCGTAAAACAGACTCATGCCCCTGTGCAGATTCCATTGTACAAACAACGGCCGGCCGCTGCTGCAGGAACCCTGATAATGGGTGATCGCAAGCTGAGGAACAAACAGAATCGGGTAGCCTTTCTCGGTAAACCGTGCACACCAGTCCAGGTCTTCGCAATGCAGAAAATAGTCTTCGTCCATCAGACCAACCTGTTCCATGGCGTCACGCCTCACCAGCATGAACGAGCCGGATATGGCCGGCACCTCGATAACGTCGTCGGGCAGTGGTTCAGCGTTGAGGTTGAACGGTTTGATGCCAAAAGGTTTGCGCAGGAATCCCGGCAGGCTGTTGGCCGGGGTCGGCAGATTGCGGCGCCCGCCACGTTGTTCGGTTCCATCGGGATTGAGTATGCGGCACCCGGCCATGCCGGCTTGGGGATGTGATTGCATCACCGTCAGCATTTTTTGCAGAGTGTCGCTTTCCAGCAGGCAGTCCGGGTTCAGGAA
>QOAV01000028.1 GCA_003972845.1 Gammaproteobacteria bacterium | reverse complement strand
GACGAGCTTGTTACTGTGGCCCGCCCCGTTCACCATCAGTATATCCTTACTATCGATGCCGTAGTGTTCAGCGATTGCATCAAGAGTGTCACCCTCCCCTACTCGATAAGTAACACTGCGGCGATTGGCCGGTTTTGCGGGTAATGCTTTTCGGGCTACGACGGTGTCTGGTCTTGTCTGTGACAGCGGTATCTTGAGAGTAGCCCCCGCCAGTATCAAACTGCTGCTCAAATGATTGATTTTTTTGAGCATAGTGACACTTGTGGCGTACCTGGCCGCTATCTCGGACAGGGTATCACCTGCTGTGATCCGGTAGCTTTTGTAGCTGTTAATACTTGATCCTGAACGACCGGAAGTATTACCAGCGGGCATACGGGGCGCCTCACCAGATTGCTTGCGTGACGCTGCTACCACCATATCATTATGGACCGGTTGGGCACGCCTGAGTTCGCGTCCATTGCTCGTTGCGCTGTAAGATGCGTTAGGCGGTAAATAAGTCTGACTGTTTAAAACCGCGGAAGAGGCTGCCGTGGTCTGCCGCGCGACGGCCGGTTGCCAGGCCGCCAAACGGACAGGATGCTGGCTTGATACAGCTGGTTCGAACCCGGCTGTTTTTATTGTATCGGTTGTTGCGGGCATTTCATTCCTCGGCAAAGCGAGTGCCAGTTTTCCTTTTCCACTGACTCGGGAGTGACGGATACCTGGATTTAATGCTTTCAGTGTATTCAGATTGACTCCGGTTTGGCGCGAAATTTTGTGCAAATCCACCGGATAGTCGAAATTTTTAACCGTAATGATCTTGTGGGTTGCCATTTCAGGCAACTTGACGTTGTAGGTATCGGGAGATTGAATGATTTTGGAAATAGCGATCAGTTTGGGGACGTAGTTACGGGTTTCGTTTCTCAAATGAATCATGTCCTCGAACCGGACCGTGCGCAGCGGCTGACCAAGTCGTTTGGCTGTTCTTTTTACATAGCCAGGCCCGCCATTGTAAGACGCCAGCGCCATCAGCCAGTTGCCATGCATGTCCAGGTACAGATCCTGCAGATAGTCCAGCGCTGCATTGGTGGAAGACACTATGTCACTGCGAGCGTCATACGCGCGCGATTGGCGCAAACGGTAGTACTTTCCGGTCGATGCGGTAAATTGCCAAAGCCCTGTTGCTCCAGTCCGGGACACTGCCAGCGGATCAAAGCCGCTCTCTATAAAAGGCAACAGTGCAATTTCAGTCGGCATGTGGCGCTGTTCGACTTCGGACAGTATGTAGTCGAGAAATGGCGCTGCTTTCAGAAACACCCGATTGATCAGCTCCGGGTGGGATGAATAATAAGCTACATACTTCTCGGTTACTGGCGATTCAACGTGTTCCAGTTTCATACCCTCACGAAGCCGGCTCCACAGGCTTTTTGACGCTCGCAAACCAGACAGGCGGGTTTGTTCAGCCTTGGTGACATCAATGGCGGGAGGTTGTGGCGCCTCCAGTTTTTTCACATCGTATGCAAATTTTTCTGGTTCTTCGGAACGATAAAAAGGCAGAGAGGAGCAGGCTGAGCTGGTTAAAGCAATGAGCGCAACGACCACCCATTTCGCCGTGAGTGCAGCACATTTTGAATATTTCACTTTAATCTCTCCGCCCAACCAAATGAAAATACGAGGATTATCTATATAGCAGGCACGCCCTGTTGCTCAAGAACGTTTCACGAGGATAAAAACCAAAGAGCATAGTAAGTGGGTGCTTCCGGGTGGGAAAGATGCAACCAGTGGAACTAGAAGATCAAGAGAGCACAGATAAGCAATGGCATATCTTATGGTCAACAGATAAAGTAAGCACTCACACTCCTTTCAGTAGCTGGAGCAATTTTTGCTCGGATTGTGCACCCAGTATTACCTTTTCAATGATTTGGTTATTTATCACCAGAGTGGTGGGGGTCGCGCGGATACCTAATCTACTTGCGACTTCGGGTGAACCGTTGATATCGACTTTCGCTGCGGGTTTACCTTCGCTGATGAGCTTGTCGATGACCGGAGTCATGGATCGGCATGGTCCGCACGAGGGACTGTAGAAATAGACCAGTGATCTCTGCGAGTGAGTGGTATCTCCACGGCCCAGCAGTTTTTCCACATCATCGGGGATAGAGAGACCTTTTATTTTCTGGCTGTCTAAATACATCTTCAGCTGCATCAGTTCAATGCCGAAAAACACGATGATGATAACAATGCCAATGACTTTCATATCAGTTCACCTTGACAGTACGACCCTTGGCCCAGAGACGCAGGGCGCTTATCTTATCGTCCATGATAACGGATAGCGGGCGAGTTCGGGATATTTCATCTTCCAGGTACTTTTGGGAGAGTTGTGAATTATCCGAAAAGGCCTGGTACAGAGCGGATATGATGGCCTGTTCTATTTCAGATCCGCTGAACCCTTCGCTGCTTTCGACCAGTGGTCCCAGATTAAAATCCAGCGGGTCGAGTTGGCGTCGTTTCAGGTGGATACGAAAGATTTCCTCGCGCGCCTCTGAATCGGGAAGATCGACAAAAAAGATTTCATCAATCCGGCCCTTGCGCAATAGTTCAGGTGGTAATGACGATATGTCGTTAGCTGTCATGACGATGAAAACGCTTGCCGAATTTTCAGCCATCCATGTTAAAACCGTCGCCAGTACTCTTTTGCTGGTGCCGTTGTCTTCAGAATCCCCTGCCATGGCCTTTTCGACTTCGTCGATCCACAACACACAAGGCGCCATGGATTCTGTCAGTGCCAGCGCCGAGCGTATGTTTTTTTCGGTTTCGCCGATATATTTATTATATAGAGAGCCCGTATCGAGCCGTAGCAGAGGCACATGCCAGGACCCGGCAACGGCCTTGGCGGCCAGACTCTTACCGCCGCCCTGAACACCAATAAGCATCAGCCCTTTGGGTCGATTCAGCCCCGCAGGAAGGGCGGGTGACAGAAAGGCCTTCTTGCGTGTATCCAGCCATTTCCGCAGCCTTTGCATTCCTCCGACATCCGATAAATCGAGGGCTTTGGCGTGAAACTTGATCAACTGGTTCTGGTCCAGCAATTCAAACTTGCGTCGATTAATACGCTCCAGGTCATCAGCGGTCAGAGCATCGTCGTCAGCAATGGCTTCAAAGACCAGCTTTCGGGCCTCGGTAAACGAGAGACCCTGAAGGTTATGGGATATTTGTTCGATGATTTCTGGATGGGCCGCAACGTCCTGACCTGGATTCTGCAATTTCCAGCGGCCTATTTCAGCCCGGATCAGGGCTGGTAATTGTGAACGGCCCGGGAGCTTCAACTGATACGAAACAGCATGATGTCTGAGGCTTGCCGGTATGCTGATCTGATGAGAAATAAAGACCAGAGTATGCCCCAGTGTCGGATATTCGAGGCAGATCTGTTTGATCAGACGCTGGTTGACCGGGTCATCCAGGTAGGGATGAAAATCCAGCAGCAAAAAAACAGAAGGCTGGCCGGTGCCGGCGATTTGGGTAAGTGCGTCCGCTGCTTTGCGGTTGTGCTTTTGCGGAGGAAGATCAAGATCCAGTCGAGCCAGTCCATCGGTAACGGTCCAGGAAAACAGAGGCTTTCCAATATGCCGCTGCAGCCGCCTGAAAAGCTGTACCGCGCGGGCTTCCTCGCGAGTTTCAATAAAGATCAGCGGTGTGCGGGAGCGCAGCAGTATCTGCAGATCGTCTAATTCATGCATGCAACAGTTATAGACAATCCGTGCCGGCTGTCACGAAATACCGGGCCGGTTAAAGTCGGTTGTACTTGGTGGCAAGGCCTCGGCTCTTTTCCACCGGGTACTTTTTTTCGTTTAACGCGATTTTTTCCCGGGCCGATGCGATGAG
>QOAV01000005.1 GCA_003972845.1 Gammaproteobacteria bacterium | reverse complement strand
CCGTGCGCCGGTCGCCCCGCCACCGGGTCGGGATTTTCCACTTCCAGCAGATGTATTTGCTGGCTGCCCGCCTGCAGCCAGGCGCCGGGAAACGGCAATACGGGCCGCGCCGTTTGCGTCAGACCAAGAATATCCGTATAAAAACGCACGGATCGGTCTGTATCAGAAACGATCAGGCTGACATGATGAATGCCGATGATGTTGGATGATGTCACCATTGAATTTCACCTCCGAAGCCGCCATCTACGCAAACTTCACACAACGAGCAGCTGTCTGAAAATGAGCAATATACTGACCGTAATGATCGAAAACCAGTCGGTCATCGAATATGACCGCGACATTCCCCTGCCCGCCAGACAACAGGAGTATCTGGACAGGATGGACGCCCAGATGGACGGCGGATTTGCCGTGGGCGAAGAATGGGTGGCGCAACCTGACCCGATTCAACGCGCCGAATTCGTCAGCGCCACGTTGTTTCAGGCATTGAAAGACAACAATGAGGGGCTGATTTCCGCATCGACAGCCTACCTTGCCAACCGTTTTCCGGAACTGAAGCAGGTCAAGTCATCCGACACCGGCGGCGATGGCGAAAACAGCATCCGGCTGGTATTCGATGAAGAAGCAGGCGATCAGGTGGCGGTTTCTTTTGACGGCGAAAGCGGGCGCTCAGTTCACTGACTCCGCCAGCCCCTCAGCCAGCACCACCCAGCGTTCACGCCGAAACTGACTGAAACCCAGCCGCTCAAACAGGTCTTCCAGCGCCAGATGATCCGGGCCGCGCGGACGCAGTTCCATGTGCGGCAAATCCACATCCACCTTGATTTCGGTAATTTTGCGGAACAGGCGGATATCATCCTCATGTGCCTGCACCAGTCTCTGGGTACGTTCAGCGCCGCGTATTTTCAGAAACTCGATGACATCCTTTTTTTCCAGCAATTCTTCCACATCCCTGAATCGCAGCAACAGTTCCACTGCCGTCTTGTTGCCCAGACCGGGCACGCCGGGAATGTTGTCGGACTGATCCCCCGCGATGGCAAGCAGGTCGGCAATCTGCTCCGGCCGCACGCCAAAATGCTGTTCCACGCCCTGACAATCCAGCCGCCGGTTTTTGGCGTAATCCCACAGCACATCCCGTTCCAGTTTCAGTAGCTGGGCCATGTCCTTGTCGCCAGTCAGGATCACCGCGGCCAGGCCGTTGTTACGCGCACGCACCGCCAGCGTACCGATAATATCGTCAGCTTCATACATCTGGCTGCCCAGCTCGACGATACCGAGAGCATCGATGAATTCCCGGCAATATCGAAACTGGACCAGCAATTCCTGCGGCGCGGGCGGACGATTGGCCTTGTATGGCGGATACAGCTCGTTACGAAAACAGCTGGTCAGGCTCTTGTCGAAAGCGAAGGCCACATGCTGCGGCTGGACATCGCTGAGAAAACGGTAAACGAAATCGGTAAAACCATAAACAGCGTTGGCCGGATGGCCTTCGGCATCCACGATACTTTCATCCAGGCTGTGCCAGGCGCGAAAAATGTACATGGATGAGTCCACCAGATAAGCGCGATCAGGCACGATCTTTACCGGCTGCCGGTGTTTCAGGCTGCTCCATCACCACCCAGCTGTTGACCGGATTTCCCGTATCGGGCTCGGCGATCACGCGGGGTTTCAATTCGCCAAAGGATCGTTGCAGCTCGCCAATTTCCAGCACAAAATCCGGATTGAAACCCGGTCGCTGCTGCAACAGGTTCTTGTTGAAAGTCTTGTAAAACAGGCGTCCGCCGGGTTTTAGCGCTCTGACGATAGCGGGAAAAAGAGTCCGGTCGAGATAATGCACCACAATAATGGCGGCATAGCATTGGTGGGGTAATTCAGTCGTTTCCAGATCAGCGGCAATCAGCCTGAATTGCCTGCCATCCGGTTGCCGGCAAGCCAGTTTCAACGCTTCCAGAGAGCGATCCATGCCCGTCACCCGGTAGCCTTGCCGGTGCAGCCACTGTAAATTGGCGCCGGCGCCGCAGGCAAGATCCAGCGCCTGCCCTGCGCCATCGAACCAGCGCGCGAGACTGCGCAAGGTGGCGTCAGCATCACCCACTGAATCCGGCTCAGCCTGACGGTATTTCTCCTCCCATCTGTCCATATCGCTGCACATAGGACGGCGAGTGTAGGGCAAACCGGTTTGCGGTCAAACCCGTACCGCTTGAAATGCCGCCAAATCGCGCACATATATGCTGGAACTGATATAATCAGCCGAAAAACGTAACCGTTACGGGGAAAATATGGCTCAAGACTATACTCACGAGCAGCGTGTCATGATTTCGAACATGATCATGTCGTTGCTCAGACGCTGGGGTATCCCGCAGGATCGCCAGGTGGAAGTATTGGGCCTGCCTGCGGATACACGCGCACGCGGCCTGAATAAATACCACAATGATACGCCGTTGCCGGACGACCCTGAAGTCATGGCGCGGGTGAAGTATCTCGCCCATATCGCCGATGCCCTGCGCACCAGTTATCCCCACAATCCTGAAGCCGGTTTCCACTGGATGACCCGGCCGCATCGTCGCTTTGACGGCTGCACGCCGGCCCAGGTCATCGCAGAGCGCGGGCGCACCGGTATTATTGAAGTTCTGGCGGATCTGGATTGCGCTTATGCGTGGGAAATTTCCAGCCCCTGCGAGACGAAGGCCGCCCGTGCCTGAACCGGATCCCGGAACAAAGCGGCGTGGTACGCCCTCTCAGGAAGAGTGCAGGTTCGTTTTGACGGAAAAGGATGTTCCTTGAAGAGCATGGGTTGATTGTTATGCTGGTTGTTAAAGAGGCAGTTATGGACTGGTTTAAGACTACGCACAAGACAGTGCTGTCGGGCATTGTCATTTTCCTGGGGCTTGCCCTGTTACCGGCGGCGTATGCCGACGCCGGAAGCTCCCCAATCGGGGCCAAAATCAAATGGCATCTGCAGGGCAACAGCGGGCTATGGGTGTATTCCTCCACTCTGAAAAGCTTTTACAAGGATCGCGACTACCGGCCGATCTGGCTGGACGGCAATGGCCTGAACAGAAAAGGCGAGACACTGCTGGAAAATCTTCGCACCGCCAGCCTCGACGGTCTGGTGCCTGATGATTACCACTATTCCGAAATCATCGAACTGCTCAAGCAAAATGAAACCCCCTACCCGGAAATAGATCTGGTGTTGTCCAGCGCCTTTATCGACTATGGTTCTGATCTTTATCTGGGACGACTGGACCCAACCCGGGTAGATAAAGGCTGGCATATCGCCAAACCCAAACCCAATATGCCTGTGATACTGGAAACAGCGCTCCGGCAATCGGATCTGAACGCCGCTCTGCGCTCTTTGTCACCACCGACTCCCGAATACAGGAAACTGCGCGAAGTCATGGTGCGGCTGCAGGCGATTGCCGAAAACGGCGGATGGCCGGGCGTCGCCTACCCCATTCAGCTCAAACCGGGCTGGCGCAACGAGCAGGTGCCACAAATTCGTCAGACTCTGAAAATCATGGGGGATCTCGATTCGAAGTGGGAACCGGATGACCCGGAAGAATACGATGACGACTTGAAGGAAGCCGTCGTGCATTTCCAGAAACGCCACGGACTGCGCGCTGACGGCATCATCGGCACCAAAACCATCGCCGCCCTCAATATCCCGGTGGTAGACCGCATTCGACAGGTGCAGGTAAATATGGAACGCTGGCGCTGGATGCCGCGGGACATGGAAGATCGCTACGTGCTCATCAACATACCGGAATTCAAGTTGCGGCTGTTCGACCATGGCGAGGTGGCGGCAAAGCATTCGGTCATTGTCGGCAAGGCCTACAAGGAAAGTCCCGTGCTGAAAAGCGCCATCAAGCATC
>QOAV01000186.1 GCA_003972845.1 Gammaproteobacteria bacterium | reverse complement strand
TACCCGATATTTCAGATTGTCACTGTTCTTGAAATCGATATCGAACTGACGCGTATTGTACTTAACGCTGACGACCAGAGTATGTTTGTTACGCACCTTGATTCTGCCGACCAGGCGACCGTTACCGACCCATTTTGCCGTCCAGCCTCGTTTGATGAAAGCCTGTTTCAGCTTGTTTTGTACGGTTTTCATGGGCAACTGACAGCCAAATTTTACTGGCGGCGGATCCGTCAGCACCGACGAGCGAGCCTGGGCCGCCCCCGGGGCGCTGACCATCAGCGCGATCGCCAATACGGGCAATGTTTGTTTCATGGTTAAGGAAACCTCTAAAAATACTCTGTTTCTGCCAGGGCGTCGTCGGCTGCTCAAAGACGGCGCCTTTTTACGGAACCGGGGCCGGAGCTCCTGCGTATTCTGGCTCGAACAAATCAGCGAACACGGCTTCAGGTAATGCGTTGCAGCATGCGCTGGTGCCCGGTCAGCCGCGAAAACAGGCGGCCTGCCCAGTACCAGTGAGTAAAAAAAGCCTCCCACAGCAACGCCGGTAGATTTTCCCGCGCCAGCCACTGGTTTTCCGCTGCGCACAGTTCCACCGGTATATTCATCCCCTGCGCCATAATTTTCAAGCGTTGCAGGTGATAACGATTGCTCACCAGGGTCATGGTTGCATCCGGCGGCAGCATTTCCCGCGCATGCATGAGGTTTTCCAGGGTGTTGGTGGAGTGTTCTTCAGCCTGAACAGAGTCAGCAGGTACGCCCTGCCGGATCAGATACGCCCTGCCCGCTTCGGCCTCGCTGGGTTCGTTGTCTGCCGCTGCCCCGGTAACGATAATCCGCGCGCCGTCGTGAAAGAGCATAACGGCGCGATCCAGACGTTGCCGGTAATCTTCGGAGATGGCGCTATTTTGCAACCGGTGGCCGGGGACAACAATGAACGCCGGCAGGTAGGCCGATGCGGGTGTCTGCCGCGCCGTGGTCGTAATGCGATACAGTTGCCAGGCGTATGTCAGGCCGCGGCCCAGCCAAATGCCGAGTAAAGAGAGAGCCAGAGTGAAAAACCCGTCTTTGTCCAGCCCGCGCCGCTGGTGCTTGTGCAGGGCCGGTGCAATAACGCCGCGATACAGGCCGGGCAGATACATGTGGCGTTGCCACAAACGCCTCGCTACCATGTGGGTAATCAGCTGAATGTCCTTCACCGAACGAAAATGGCTTTCGCGCAGGTTTTCGTCATAGATGGCCGGGATTTTCACCGACAGATTGCCATAGCTGCGCCAGCCCGCTTCGATCAGTATTTCGCTTTCGAATACGAAACCCTTTTCCTTGCTGGTATCCAGATCAATGAGTTCGAGAAACCCGGCCGGGTACAAACGGAAACCGGATTGCGAGTCGCTGACCGGCTGGCCGGCCGCCCAGGCAATCCAGAAATTGGCGAAACGATTGGCCCAATAGCGTTTGGCGGGAATGGTTTCACGATCATGCAGACGCGAACCGATAATGATGGTGTCTGGGTGCGCGGCGGCTGCGTCGAGAAAAAGTGGAATGTCTTCCGGCCTGTGCTGGCCATCTGCGTCGATAGTGATTACCCACTCAGCACCGTTTTTTACCGCTGCCTCCATGCCCCGCCACATGGCCGCCGCCTTGCCCTGGTTGGGCTGGTTTTGCAGCAAGGTAACGGGCAGGTCGCGAACCTTCTCCGCGGTATCATCAGTGGAGCCATCGTCGACGATAATCACATAGCTTGAATATTTCAGCGCACGTTGGGCAATATCACGGATAGTGCGGGACTCGTTGTAGGCGGGGATGACAATGGCGAAGGTTCGAGGCTCGAGGCTGGAGGCTTCAGGGGTGGGTTTAGTTGGCATCGTTTTGCACCGCTGGGCGGCTGAAGCTGCCCCTACCTGTCGGAATTTGTTGCAGACCGCGCTCCTGCGGGGGCGGATTTAACCGCCCGGCCCTCCTAAAGCCTTGAGCCTGAAGCCTCAAGCCTTTCATGCAATCCCTCCATTGATCGAAATCACCTGGCCGGTAATGTAGCCGGCTTCTTCCGAGCAGAGGAAATTGACCAGAGCGGCAACTTCTTCCGGGCTGCCGGCGCGTTGCGCGGGCACCAGTTGCTTGATGAGCCGGTCGTCGAAATGTCCGGCGGACATGGCTGAGGTGATGATGCCTGGCGCGACGGCGTTGGCGGTGATGCCGCGCGATGCCAGTTCCTTGGAAAGCGATTTGATGGCGCCGTGCAGACCGGCTTTGGCGGCGGCATAGTTGGCCTGGCCGCGATTACCCACCACGCCTGCCACGGAGGACATGGCAATGACCCGCCCCCAGCGTGTGGACATCATCGGCAGCAGCAAAGGCTTGCTGACATTGTAGAAACCATTCAGCGAGACATCGATGACGCGCCGCCATTGCTCCGGCGCCATGCCGGCCAGCGGCGCGTCATCGTGGATGCCGGCGTTGTGCACCAGCACCTGTACCGGGCCGGATTGCAGAATCTGTTGTAACGCGGCATCACTGGCGTTGGCGTCAGTCAGATCAAAGCTGACGATTTCCGCCGAGCCGCCTCCGGCCTGAATGGTTTTCGTGGTGGCTTCGGCTTTTACCGTTTGGTGGTTGGCGTGGACAATGACATGAAAGCCTGAATCGGCGAGGCGCTGGCAGATGGCTGCACCAAGTGTTCCGCTGCCGCCGGTGACAAGGGCGCGAATCACGATGTTGGACCGGTTTTTAGCGTGATCTGGCCTTCCGCTATGGCGGTCTTTTCCGAGGCCACCGCAAACAGGCAAATAGCGCTGTCTTCGCCCAGCAGCTTTTTATCAGCGGTTATGGTTAATAATGCGTTTTGCGGCAATGCGCGATCGTGCAGCTTGAAATTTCTCAGCGCCAATACATAGCCCTCCTTGGGTTTATTCTCCGCGCCGTGGCGCAGCGCCGCCCACAGGCCGATGGCCTGGGCGCCGTATTCCAGCGCTATGATACCGGACACCTCGCCATTGTGCCGCAACGGATGATCATCGCGTATGGTCGCGCTGCAGGTGATGCTGTTTTCATCAACGCTTTCCACGGTGTCAAGCAGACACATGCCTTCTCCGTGGGGTAGCAACGCGATGATTTGCTCGCGCGTCATCACGGCTGGTAGCGGACACCCAGGTCAGGGAATGATTCGGCTTGGCCGGAGGCAATGGCTTGCAGTATGGGTAGCGCGCGCGCGGCAGGGTTGCGTAAAACTGCCGTGCGCAGCCAATCGGGTTCAAGTGGGCCGTCGCGACCAGAATCAGCGTAAAAATCAAGCCGGCCCCATTCGCCGAATTCTCGCGCCAGCACCAGCGCCACGCCAAAATCATTCATGATAGTGTCGAAAGGCTGAAACGCCGCAGGCAGTGCCGGGTCTGAACAAACCAGCAGTGCAGCGGGCGCGTATGTCAGCATGGCCGCGGCTTCCAGCAAACCTGCGCGGAAGCTGTCATTGCCGCCGCTGATGCTGTTGGATGGCTGCTGCGAGCCGGTGGCGATATGCCAGTAGCCGGACGGCGCGTTATGCACCGAGTTGTGAAACAGGGTGGGGGAAACAAATGGCCGGTCAGCAGTAAGGGAGAGACAGTTTTTCTGTGCGATCCGGATGTCACCGTGGCAGGAGCTGAATACGGTGGGCAGATCTTCCGCAGACAGTCCGGAAGCATTGACGGCCTCACTGGCGACATGTAGCGCCAGACGGATGGCTGCGCCCGCGCGCCGGCGCTCGTTGGGTGGCAGCAAATCAGCCACGGCCTGCGGAGGCGTTTCCGACAGATCCGGGCCGGTACCATTCTTCAGCGCTGACTGCGCCTTCTCCCAGCTATCCAGGCCCGGGCCGAGAACGCCGATGCCCTTGATGTACACATTATCCATCAGCCGCTTCTAGAATCAGACAGGCGTTGGAGCCACCGAAGCCGAA
>QOAV01000225.1 GCA_003972845.1 Gammaproteobacteria bacterium | reverse complement strand
TTGCCGCCAGGCCTCGTAGGCCACTACGCTGACAGCATTGGCAAGGTTCAGGCTGCGGCTTTCGGATTGCATGGGCAGGCGCAAAACATGACCCTCAACAATGCTGCCCAGCACTTCATCAGGCAGGCCCTCGGTTTCGCGACCGAACAGCAGGGCATCGCCGTGCTGAAAGACAGCTTCGGTATACCAGTGTGCGCCTTTGGTGCTGATAGCGAAAATGTGGGGCGGTTTGATGGCCTGCAGAAAAGCGTTGAGATCCGGCCAGGTCTGCATGGTTTGCAATTCATGGTAATCCAGTCCGGCGCGGCGCAGTTTGGCGTCGTCCAGATCGAAGCCCAGCGGTTCGATCAGGTGCAGGCGGAAGCCGGTATTGGCGCACAGGCGGATGATGGCGCCGGTGTTGGGCGGTATTTCCGGCTGGAACAGGACGATATGAAACATTAAAAAGGCTTTACGACGACCAGTACCACCACGCCCAGCAGCAGCACAATGGGAACCTCGTTGAACCAGCGGTAGAATACATGGCTGCGGGTGTTTTCGTCCCGCGCGAATTTTTTCATCAGTCTGCCGCAGGCGTGGTGGTAGCCCAGCAGCAGCGCCACCAGAAACAGCTTGGCGTGCAGCCAGCCGCCAGTGATGCCATAACCCAGCCATAGCCAGGTACCGAATACCAGCGTCAAGATCATCCATGGCAGGATAAAATAATACAGCTTGCGCTCCATGATCTTGAGACGCGCCATGCTGGCGGTATCGCCCTCGTCCTGCGCCATGGCATGATAGACAAACAACCGTGGCAGATAAAACAGGCCGGCGAACCAGCTGACCATGAAAATGATGTGGAATGCCTTGATCCAGTACATTCAGCTTTTCTCCGGCGGCGCCGGAGTATCCGCCGGCTTCTTGCCGAACAAACCGGCAACTTTCCTGAACACGAATTTGATGCCGCGCCACAATCGCGGGATCAGCCAGATGCTGAAGGCCACCGCCGCAATCAGAAAGAACAGAAACAGTACCGGATGGTGAATGGAGGCCCAGATGGAGCCAATCACGACGGCGTCTTCACTGAGGGATGCGAACCAGTTGGAGAACGGTTCGGGTGAGGTGTTGATCAGTGCGCGGCTGCCTGATTTGGTAAAGTGCGAGCTGGCCGCCAGGGCGCCGCCCGCCGCACCGCCGAACAGCTCCATGGCCGGGCTGGCGTCGCCGAAGCCATTGGCGGCGATATAGGCGCCCGCCGGGATGCGTATAAAAGTGTGAACAGCGTCCCAGGCGCTGTCGACGCCGGGTATCTTGTCGGCAAAGAACTCGGCCAGAAACATGGCTCCGGCCGCCATCATCACCACCGGTTCCTGCAGAAACTGCAGGCCCGACGGCAAATCCACTGCACCGGTCATGCCCATCCAGCCGAGCATAAAGATAGCGGCGTATAGGTTGATGCCCGCTGCCCAGGCGCCGCCAAGGCTCAAAGCAAGGGTGTTTGTCAGATCATCCATAGTGCCGTGAGCCTATCAAAAAACCCCGCCACGCAATATGCCGGAAGCTGAATTTCTTGCGGCGGCGCTGAATTCGATATCTGCGCGCCCGAGGGGGGGGCAGCAAGAACAAGACGGGTTATTTGATGCGAAAGACTGTGAAACGGGTTGAATCCGGACTTTCCAGCATACCGCTATAGCAAGAATGCCGCCGCCAGACCGAGGAAGGCTAGGTAACCGACGACATCGGCCACGGTGGTAAGGGTGACGCCGCCTGCGAGGGCGGGGTCGATGCCGGCTTTCTTCAGGCCGAGCGGTAGCAACACGCCGGCAAGAGCGGCGGCGATGAGGTTGATGAAAGTGGCTGCGGCGATAACCAGGCCGAGTTTGACGTCATGGAACCAGAGTACGGTGATCGCTGCGATCACCAGCGCCCAGATCAGGCCGTTGAGCCCACCGACCAGCAGTTCATGGCGTATCACGCGCATGGCGTTGGCCGGGGAGATGGTGCCGGTGGCGAGACCACGTACGGCGATGGTCAGGGTTTGTATGCCGGCGTTGCCACCCATGCTGGCGACCACCGGCATGAGGACTGCCAGGGCGACGATTTTTTCAATGGCGCCCTGAAACTGCGCAATGACCGCCGAGGCAATGAAAGCGGTGATCAGGTTGATGCCGAGCCATACGGCGCGGTCGCGTGTGGTTTTGCGCACCGGCGCAAAAATATCTGCCTCCTCATCCAGACCGGCTCTGGCCATGACGTCGTGGTCGGCTTCTTCGCGGATGACGTCGACGATGTCGTCGATGGTGATACGGCCAATGAGCTGGCCGTCTTCATCCACCACCGGCGCCGAAATCAGGTTATAGCGTTCGAATGCTGCTGCCACTGCATTGGCAGAGTCGGTGGCGTGAAAAATCACCGGGTCCGGGTCCATGATGTCCTTGACGCGGGTGTCGCCCTGAGTGGTCAGTATATCGGTGAGCCGCAGCGCACCGCGCAACTCGCCCTTGCTGTTCACCACGAACAATTTGTCGGTGTATTCGGGCAGCTCGCCGCGCAGGCGCAGGTAGCGCTGCACCACGTCGATATTGACATTCTGCCGTACGGTGACGGCATCCATGTCCATGAGTCCGCCGGCGCTGTCTTCCGGGTAGCCCATGACGGTATCGAGACGCTCGCGGGTCTGGCGGTCCAGTGCGAACAACACTTCGGCGACCCTGTCCTGCGGCAGTCCGGCGATAAGGTCGGCCAGCTCGTCCGTTTCCAGCGTTTTGGTGGCGGCGACCAGTTGCAGATCGTCGATCTTGTCGATCAGATCTTCGCGCACGCCTTCGGACAGTTCGATCAGCACTTCGCCCAGCAGATCCGGGTCGACGCGATTCAGTATGGCTTCGCGTTTTTCCGGCGGCAGGCTTTCCAGCAGATCGGCTATATCCGCCGGGTGCATGTCATCCAGCAGCATTTCCAGCAGTTCATTGTCCTTGCCTTCAAGCGCGTCATTGACGCGTTCCAGCAGAGTTTCTTTTTCCTGTTCGGCTGAAGGCATGATGAGATGATAGTCTGTGAATTACGCGTGCGCGAAGTGTATGCGCAAGCCGCGAAAACGAAAAGGAAAACCTGTCGAAGGGCTTGATTTTTTGTTAAACCGGTTCAACATAACCGTTTTTTCGACGGCGGGGACGACTCATGAGCAACACCATGAAATTTGCGGTATCCAACATGAAATGCGGCGGCTGTGTCGCCAATGTGAAGAAAGCGCTGGAAGGCGCGGCGGGTATCGACAGCGTGGAAGTCGATCTGGAAAAAGCCGAGGCAACGGTCACTGGCGACGCAGATGCCGGGATTATTGCCAAAATCATTACCGACGCCGGTTATCCGGCGCAAGTGAAGGGCTGATAAAGATGCCAGCGCTGCCGCCGTTGGAGGCGTCAGGTCTTGTCTGATGTCCTGCGCATTTCCATTTCCGGCATGATGTGCGCCGGATGCGTGGCCACGGTGGAGGACGCTCTTAAGGCCGTACCCGGCGTGACCGATGCTTCAGTAAGTTTCGCAGACCACAGCGCAAGCATTGCCGGTGATGTGGAGCCCGACGCGGTGATTCAGGCCGTCGCCGACGCCGGATACCAGGCGGCGTTGATGACCGGACTGGATGACGGTTCGGAACGGGAGGCGGAACAGCAGCGGGAATACCGCGACCTGATGAAGAAATCGGCGCTGGCGGCCGCAGCGGGCGTGCCGCTGATGCTGGCGGGCTGGTTTGGCTGGCTGCCGGAGTTGTCGCAACCCGGCGGACGCCTGGTGTGGCTGGTCATTGCCGTGGTGGTCGCTGTGGTGATGTTTCTGTCCGGGCGGCAGTATTACGTCGGTGCGTGGAAAAATTTCAAGCGTCACAACGCCAATATGGATACGCTGATTGCGCTGGGTACGGGCGCGGCGTGGATTTATTCCATACTGGTGGTGTTGTTCCC
>QOAV01000162.1 GCA_003972845.1 Gammaproteobacteria bacterium | reverse complement strand
TTCTGCACAGACAGGGCCTTGTTGCGCTCTTCCGGCGTGATGATGCCCGCCTCCACCAGCATTTCCCCCATGCGTAACCGCACCGGTGGCAGCGGTGCATCGAGAATGCTTCTAAGCTTGTCGCTGCTATCAGCCGCAAACTTTTTCAGGTATTTCTTTTGCTTTTTTAGCCGTTCCTTATTAGTCATCCCCTCTGCCAGCGGCGACTGGAACTCGATGACATCCTTTTCCAGCTGCGAATCCGGCTGCACCAGGGCGACAGGCGCGGAAGGCTCTGTTTCATCCAGAGCCGTTTCCAGATCGTAGGAAACGATGGATCGCAAGGGCATGAAATAGCGCCGATAGCGACCGGCGCTTTCTTCTGCGAACAGATGCAGCCCTCTCTGACGGCGCGCCTTGATTTTCCACAAACCCGTCAGCTTGTCATTCGTATTGAAGACGATATTGAACGGCATGGCGCGCTCAGCAACGATAGCGGCGTCTCCATAAGTCACCTTAATCGCCGGAATATCGCTGTCGGAAAACAGGTGCTCGAAACGAACGAAGGCGATAAACTGATAGCTTACATCCGTTGGCTCGTCTCCCTGTTTGAGCTTCAGCAACAGATTCTCGCTTTCCCCGTCGATCTTGACTACATTGCCGGATAGTACCGTGCCATCAACAAGATGAACCGCGCACAAACCCGGCTTGCGATTCGCCGACAGTATGGCATCAATCCAATCCTGCTGATTGTTGGATTTAGATTCTTTCAGAGAAAACTCCACTTGCGCCTGCCTGGAATATCCGGTTAGGTGAATTATAGGTTTTTTTGCCGGCACACTTGTCGCCAAACAGCGACAGGCAGGCCCGACGACCCAAGTTTAGACGGCATTTAACTGATTTCCAGCAAATCCCTTTCATTAAAAAATCTCATCATGCTGCATCCATGCGGCGATTCCTCCGCGTAAAAGGCTATACATTCGTTGCAAACCCGGCGAATGTGGGAATCATTGCTCGGGAGGAGAAGTCCTGATCAATGCCAACACTTAAAACAATTCGAAGGAAGAAACTCATGAATACATCAAAAAAACTGTCAGGTCTCGCTCTTGCTGCTGCTGCCGCTGCCATGTTCGCCACTGCGCCCATGACCGCAAGCGCTGACGAGTATACTGCTGTTGGCTGCATGGGCGTTAATGCCTGTAAAGGTAAAGGTGCGTGCAAAACCGCCGATAACGCCTGTAAAGGACATAATGCCTGCAAAGGCAAAGGCATGGTAAAAATGTCCAAGGAGTCCTGCGAAGCGGTTGGCGGTTCCATTCGCTCGCTGTCAGAGTAAGCTGATAAGCTATGGGCCTCGTCGGCGGTTCGCTGGCGGGGCTTTTTT
Organism: Gammaproteobacteria bacterium; assembly: GCA_003972845.1. GTDB lineage: Bacteria > Pseudomonadota > Gammaproteobacteria > QOAV01 > QOAV01 > QOAV01. Next base: position 2,579 of record QOAV01000162.1, on the reverse strand, counting down.
ATGTCCATGGATGGACGGGCAGAATATTGTTCCCGACATGTTCTGCACTTCCGCCATCCCTGGCGGTCGTATGTCACAGGCGCATGGATGCGCAGGCGCGACTTGTCATTCAGGAAAGAAAAAATGAACTCTACCGAACATCGTCCTTACCTCGGCTTCGGGCTTGGTCTGCGACCAGACCATTACCCCCATATTATTGAACACAAACCGGATGTCGACTGGTTTGAAATACTCAGCGAAAACTACATGGTGCCTGGCGGCAAGCCGCTGGTTCACCTGGACCAGATTCGCGCTGATTACCCCATGGTCATGCATGGCGTGTCCATGTCCATCGGCAGCACCGACCCGCTGGATTACGACTACCTGAAGGATCTCAAGGCGCTGGCCGACCACGTGCAGCCGGAATGGATTTCTGACCACCTGTGCTGGACCGGCGTACACGGAACCAACATGCACGACCTGCTGCCCATGCCTTATACCGAGGAGGCGGCGGAGCATATCGCCGCCAAAATCAGGGAAGTACAGGATTACCTCGGCCAGCGCATACTGATCGAAAACGTATCCAGTTACCTGACTTACAAGCAATCAGAAATGACCGAATGGGAATTCTATAATCTGGTCATCGAAAAAGCTGACGCTCTGATGCTGCTGGATGTGAACAATATTTACGTCAGCGGCTTCAATCACCAGTTCGACCCGAAGGAATACATCGACACCGTCGATCCGGCGCGAGTGTGGCAGCACCATCTGGCGGGTCACACCAACCACGGCGAATACATCATCGACACCCATGACCACCCGATTATCGACCCGGTGTGGGAACTGTACGAATACACCGTGGCAAAGCTCGGGCCGGTTTCCACCATGATCGAACGCGACGACAATATCCCGCCATTCGAGGAGCTTTACGACGAGCTGCAAGTGGCGAAAGGCATTGCGCAAAAAGTGCAGGAACAAGCGGCATGAGAGTCCATCGCAAACGCAATGTAGCGATCTCGCAACCAGTGCGCCCGAATAACCGGATTGCCGCGCTACGCTCGCAATGACCTCTTTTTCTCTAAATTTAAAGAATACCCCTCAGGTAACGACGCAATGGAAAACTTGAAACAACTGCAGGAAGACTTTCAACGCTTTTTGCTGACCCACGACCACGGCATGGACGATCAGGTCATTGGCGACGAGCGCGTGGATGCGCGCACGCGGCTGGAGCTGTATGGTGATTCCTACTGGCTGCGCCTGATGGAAGCGCTGGAAGACACCTATCCCGGTCTGCACACACTGCTGGGCGACGAGGAATTCCTCAGGGCCGGGCGCGTCTACATCGACGCTCACCCCTCGTCTTACCGCTCCATCCGCTGGTTCGGCGACCGCATGGCCGAATTCATGCGCGACAACACGCCCTGGTCCGGCGAAACCATCCTCGGCGAAATGGCCGAACTGGAATGGGCGCGCACGCTGGTTTTCGACGCCGCTGAAGCGCCGGTAGTGGGCGAGGAAGACATGGCCAGCGTGCCACCGCAAACCTGGGGCGAGCTTACCTTCACCCTGCACCCTTCGGTACACCGGCTCGATCTGGAATGGAACGTCAACGCCATCCGCCGCGAAGTGGAAAAGGACGAAGAACCGCCCGCGCCGGAGAAAGGCGAATACCCGGTTCCGTGGCTGCTGTGGCGCAAGAGCGATTACCAGACCTGGTGGCGTTCCATGGACGTGGACGAAGCCGTCGCGTTCGATACCCTGGCGGAAGGCGGAAACTTCGCCAGCATCAGCGAATCCATCCTCGAATGGGTAGATGCCGAAAACGCCCCGCTGCGCGTGGCGGGCATGCTCAAACGCTGGCTGAATGACGGGTTGATTTCAGAACTGGTGACCAGCAACCGGGAATAGACCTCACCATCCATCCCCTCGGTGCTGCACGTTCCTTGTCAGCGCCGCCCCGCGCCGCAGGCGTCGCCAAATTGAGACAATTGCTACACCGGAAAACTTTTGCTAACTTGACTCGCAAGGCACACATCAAATCTGGCAATTTGGCGTAACAGTCGATTGTTGCCAGATTCTCCGCTCGTGGTGTGCCAAATTTCGTTTTGTCACATCTCGCAGTGGGTTCACCTATTGATTCAGGAGATGTGACGCCATGAATAAAGCTACGTATCATAGTCAGGCTTCCGCCGTTCGCCTTGCCATGTTCACCTGTCTGACGCTGAGCGTGTCGAGCATGCAGGCCATGGCAGGCGATGATGAAGACGATCACGGTCACGGAGACGGACACAATCAGACTTTCGCCGTTACCAAGGCGGAATGGAAAGCCGATAAACACAAGCTGAAAATCAAGGGAACCGGCTCGTCCGGTTCGTCGGTTCTTGTGGTCAACGCCTATGACCCTGCCCAGCACATCACCTTCACTGTATTTTTTGGCAAGTTCTGCAAAATCTTCACCCATAGCGATTTCTTGTTTTATCTCGTTTATCTTGGCAAGTTTCTTTTTTATTGTCTTTTCACCGGGTTCTATTTTACGCACAATCATACCCAATCTATCCATTTCGGGACGCAGAGGAAATTCACTTTTATGATCTTGATAG
>QOAV01000093.1 GCA_003972845.1 Gammaproteobacteria bacterium | reverse complement strand
CCGCCCAGCGCTCCGCCGACAAAAGCGCCGAAAAACTGAAAGGTATTATAGACGCCAATGGCCGTGCCCTTGTTGTCCACGGGCGCAATACGTGAAATCACCGATGGCAGTGTTGCTTCCAGCAGATTGAAGCCGGTAAAGAAGATCCACAGTCCGATCACAATCCAGAACAGCGCATCGCCTTGCAGATACAACACTGCCTGAGCCAGTATCAGCAAGGCGATGCCGCCGGAAAAAGCGTAGCGAAACAGTTTTGGCTTGTGCGACATGATCATCAGCGGAATCATGCTGACAAAGCCCACCACCACGACCCCCAGGTAGACTTTCCAGTGCTGGTCGCGCGGCAAACCGGCTTTTTCCGCCAGCGCCAGCGGCACCGCGACAAATATCGCCATAAGCGTTAAATGCAGCACAAAAATACCGAAATCAAGCCCCAGCAGCTGGGTATTTTTTAGCACCTCGCCGAACCGCGTGGGCGTTACTTCGGCATCGGAATGATGGCGAACGCTCACCGGATTGGGCACAAACAGATAAAGTATGCCGATGGCCATGATCGCCAATACGGCGGTGAGCCAGAAAATGCCCTGCATGCCGATGGCGCGGTCCAGGATCGGTCCCAGCACCAGAGCGATGCTGAAGGACATGCCAATGCTGACGCCAATGGTGGCCATGGCGCGGGTGCGGTATTCTTCCCGGGTCAGATCAGCGGTGAGCGCCATGACCGCCGCTGCAATGGCGCCGGAACCCTGCACCGCGCGCCCCAGTATGACACCATGGATACTGTCCGCGGTGGCGGCGATGACGCTGCCGATGGCAAACAAGATCAGACCGGCAGTAATGACCCGCTTGCGTCCCAGCCGGTCCGACATCATGCCGAAGGGTATTTGCAGTATGGCCTGGGACAGGCCGTAAGCGCCCAGAGCCAGGCCGATCAGGAAGGGCGTCTGACCCTGCAGTCCCTGCGCATACAACGCGAATACGGGTAAAATCAGAAACAGGCCCAGCATGCGCAGCATGAAGATGCCGGCCAGTGAATTGACCGCGCGTTTTTCTGTCCCCGTCATCGCCATGTTTTCAGTCAGTCTCCGCTTTATCCGTGATGCAAATTCGGCGTATAGTACCAGTTTGCCCGCCGCCAAAAAATCAGCTTTTGCAGCGGGCTCGGACATAACCCCGGAAGCCTGAATGAACAGCATTCGCATACGCGGCGCTCGCACCCACAATCTGAAGAATATCGACGTGGAAATACCGCGTGACAAGCTGGTGGTGATCACTGGCCTGTCCGGCTCCGGCAAGTCGTCGCTGGCTTTCGACACCATCTATGCCGAGGGTCAGCGGCGCTATGTGGAATCGCTGTCCGCCTACGCGCGCCAGTTTTTGTCGCTGATGGAAAAACCGGATATGGACAGCATCGAGGGCCTGTCTCCGGCCATATCCATCGAACAGAAAGCCACCTCGCACAATCCCCGCTCCACCGTCGGCACCGTGACCGAAATCTACGACTATCTGCGTTTGCTGTTTGCCCGCGTGGGCGAGCCACGCTGCCCCACCCATGGCGTCAGCCTGCATGCGCAGACCATCAGTCAGATGGTGGATCGCATCATGGACTTGGACAAAGGAACGCGATTGATGCTGCTGGCACCAGTGGTCAGTGATCGCAAGGGCGAACAACTCAACCTGATCGCCGATTTGCGCGCGCAGGGCTTTGTGCGTGCGCGCATTGACGGCGACGTTGTGGAGCTGGATCAGGCGCCCGAACTGGTAAAGAACATCAAGCACAGCATCGAAGTGGTGGTGGATCGGATTGTCGTGGCTGACGATCAGAAGCAGCGCCTGGCGGAATCGTTCGAAACCGCGCTGAATATTGCCGATGGCCTGTGCAAAGTCGCGCTGGTGGGCGACGAAAACGCGGAGGAAATGCTGTTTTCCGCCAAATACGCCTGCCCCCACTGCGGCTATTCGCTGTCGGAACTGGAACCGCGCCTGTTTTCCTTCAACAACCCGGCCGGAGCCTGTCCCGATTGCGATGGCCTGGGCAAGCGCCAGTTGTTCGACCCGGACAAGATCATCCGCAACCCGGAACTGAGCATCGCCGGCGGCGCCTTGTCTGGCTGGGACCGGCGGCATCAATACTTTTATTCCATGCTGGAAAGTGTGGCGGCACATTACTCCATTGACCTTGATGCGCCATGGTCTTCCCTGCCGGAGAAACTTCAGCGCATTGTTCTATACGGTAGCAAAAGCGCCATCGAATTTGTGCATACCACCCAGAACGGCCGCGTCTATCGGCGCAAACGGCGTTTCCGCGGCGTTATTCCCATTTTGGAGCGACGCTATCGCGAGTCTGAATCCAGCGCAGTGCGCGAGGACCTTGCCCGTTACATCAGCACCCGCCCCTGCAAAAGCTGTGGCGGCGCGCGCCTGCGCACCGAAGCGCGCCACGTTTTTATTGCTGATCGCGGCATCCATGACATCACCGGCATGCCCATTGCCGCCACGCTGGAATTCTTCCACAACCTGCATCTGCAGGGGCGGCGCGCCGAGATTGCCGAAAAAATACTCAAGGAAGTAACCGAACGTCTGGGCTTCCTGATCAATGTGGGACTGGATTACCTGACCCTGGCGCGCTCCGCCGACACCCTCTCCGGTGGCGAATCCCAGCGTATTCGTCTGGCGTCTCAGATCGGCGCCGGTCTGCTCGGCGTCATGTATGTACTGGATGAGCCTTCCATCGGACTGCATCAACGCGATAACGAGCGGCTGCTGGAAACACTGCGCCATCTGCGCGACATCGGCAATACAGTGATCGTGGTGGAGCATGACGAAGATGCTATTCGCGCAGCGGATCATGTGCTGGATCTCGGCCCGGGAGCCGGCGTGCATGGCGGCGAAGTAGTGGCGGCGGGCGCGCCGGCGGATATCGAAGCCTGCCGGGACTCGCTCACCGGCCAATATCTCAGCGGCCGCAAGTGCATTCCCGTCCCGGAGCGCCGCACTTTGCGTGGCAGCGAAAAGCTGGTCGTGCGCGACGCCACGGGCAACAATCTTAAATCCGTGACCGCAGAAATACCCATCGGTCTGATGACCTGCATCACCGGCGTATCCGGCTCGGGCAAATCCACCCTGATCAACGATACGCTGTACAAGACCGTGGCGCGCGAGCTCAACCGCAGCAGCGTGGAGGCTGCGCCCTGCGCGGCGGTGGAGGGACTGGATCTGATCGATAAGGTGGTGGATATCGACCAAAGCCCCATCGGCCGCACGCCTCGCTCCAACCCGGCCACCTATACCGGCCTGTTCACGCCGCTACGGGAAATCTTCGCCGGCACTCAGGAAGCGCGCTCGCGAGGCTACAAGCCGGGCAGGTTTTCCTTCAACGTCAAGGGTGGCCGCTGCGAAGCCTGCCAGGGCGATGGCATGATCAAGGTGGAAATGCATTTTCTGGCCGATGTCTATGTCGCCTGCGATGTGTGCAAGGGCGCGCGCTATAACCGCGAGACACTGGAAGTGGAATACAAGGGCAGGAATATCCGCGATGTACTGGACATGACCATCGAGGATGCCAGTGAGTTTTTCTCCGCCATTCCGGTGGTGAAACGCAAGCTCGATACGCTGATGCAGGTCGGCCTCGGCTATATCAAGCTGGGCCAGAGCGCCACCACCCTGTCCGGCGGCGAAGCCCAGCGCATCAAACTGGCGCGGGAATTGTCCAAGCGAGACACCGGCAAGACACTGTATATACTGGACGAACCCACCACCGGCCTGCATTTTGACGATATCCGGCTATTGCTCAATGTTCTCAACACCTTGCGTGACCACGGCAATACCATTGTCATCATTGAGCACAATCTGGACGTGATCAAGACCGCAGACTGGATCATCGATCTGGGTCCCGAGGGTGGTGACAAGGGCGGAGAAATCATTGCCGCGGGAACGCCGGAAGACGTTGCCAGCGTG
>QOAV01000158.1 GCA_003972845.1 Gammaproteobacteria bacterium | reverse complement strand
GCGGCGGCTGCAGTCTGCAGCACATGCGTCCCGATGCGCAAATCCTCGCCAAGCAGCAGGTGCTGCTGGAAAACCTCAAACACATCGGCAAGGTGCAGCCGCAGGAAGTGTTTGAGCCCATAACAGCCGAGCCCTGGGGCTATCGCCGCCGCGCCCGTCTGGGTGTGCGCCACGTACCCAAAAAGGGCGGCGTGCTGGTGGGATTCCGCGAAAAACAGAGCAGCTTCATCGCCGATCATGTGGAATGCCATGTACTTACGGAGCGCAGTGCGTTGCTACTGCCGGAATTGAGGACCCTGATCGGTTCTCTTTCCTGCCCGGGCCGGATCCCGCAGATTGAAGTGGCCGACAGCGATCGGGATCTGGTGCTGGTTTTTCGCCATCTCGACCCGTTAAGCGCGAAGGATCTGGAAAAACTCGAGGCCTTTTCGGCCGCACATGGAATCGTGGTTCGGCTACAACCGGGCGGCGCCGATACGGTACACGATCTTGAGCATGCCGCTGGCGCAGTTCTGAGCTACGAACAACCCGACCACCATGTGCATTTCGAGTTCAGGCCGACTGATTTCGTTCAGGTCAACGACCCGATAAACCGGCTAATGGTAAGCCGCGCCATTGAGCTTTTGTCCTTGCAGCCCGGTGACCGGGTGCTGGATCTGTTTTGTGGTCTGGGTAATTTTACCCTGCCGGTGGCGCGTTACGCGTCTTTTGTCACCGGACTGGAAGGTGATACCGGGCTGGTGCAGCGGGCGCGGCGGAATGCCCGGATCAACCAGATTGATAATGTTGTATTTGCAACAGCAGATTTATACGGTGATGAAGCAAATATCCGCTCTTATCTGAATAACCACAACAAACTGTTGCTGGATCCGCCCCGCAGCGGGGCCATTGAAGTCATCCGGCAGATCGGTAAATCGCGCCCGGAGTGCATCGTATACGTGTCATGCAACCCAGCAACGCTGGCACGCGATGCGGATTGTCTGGTCAACAAACATGGTTATCGTTTGCAGGGCGCCGGAGCGCTGGACATGTTCCCCCATACAGCACATGTAGAATCCATTGCCCTGTTTAATCTGAGCAGATGATCAAAGCCGCAGCCATATTCCTTGTCAGTCTGCTGTGCATGTCCCCGGCGAATGCTGACGTCATCAACCACTCCGAGCATGTGGTCTATGTGGATGATGAAGGTCTGGGCATGATCTGGATGCTGGCGCCGGCAAGCACCTACCACGGCGCCAGCGATGCGGTAGCGTCACCCTTCATCAGACGGCGATACATCTACAAATCGGTCAATGGAGAGGATGTGGAAATCACTGCCGATGGACACCTGATTTCGTCATTTGGCAGCCTCAGCTCACAAGCAGCCCGCTTGCTGATAGGAGGCTGGAAGGATGAAAGCTGGATAAACGGCCCGCATGGAAGGCGCTTCCTCCGACTGTTCACCTTCACCCGCTGACGCGTAGACGGCCCGGGACTGGCGCGGCCGAATCGCCACGCCAGCGCACGCTTTCAATCGACTTTGCGGGTTTCCACCATGGTCAGTTTGGCGGCTGCCTTTTCCTTTTTCCTGGCAGGCGCAGCGGCTTTTTTTGCAGCGGCTTTAGCAGGTCTGGTCTTGTCGGCAGCGGGTTTATCCGCTTTCTCGGCCTTTTTTTCCTTGCCCTTTACAGGTTTTTGCGACGCCTTGCCCTTGTCAGCTGAGGACGACCGGGCTGCCTTTTGAGTTTTTTTAGTCGCGTCTTTGCTGTCTTTCGAGGCTTTCTTCGGCGCTGATTTTTCCAGATCGTTTTCTGCTGGTTTGGGCTCGGCTGCTTTATCCGCCACCGGCTTCTTGTCGGTAGTTTTACCAGCTTTTACGATCTGAACAGGCGCTGTTTTCCGCTCGGTTTTGGCCGAAGAAGACCTGTTATCGGGCTTTTTGGTCGACACGGAGCTGGCACCGTCATTTCGGGTATTTGGCTTGTCTGCCTGCTCGTGCATTTTCTCGGGCTTGCTTGCCGGTTTATTTGCCGGTTTCCTGCTGCGGGAACGGTTTCGTGACTGGCGTTTGCGGTTACCGCTTCCTTCTTGCCTGGATTTGTTTTCGCCTCTTGTCCTGGTATTTCCATTGGCCTCATTGGCAGGAGAATCGTTACGCTCTTGATTACTGGGGGACTGGGTGTTTTTCTGATTTTTCGAGCGCTGCTGGCCCTTACCCCGATTGGCATTGCGGCTACGGTTATTCTGGCCAGAACGCCTGTTTTGCTGGCCGGAGCTTTCGCTGCGCCTGGTCTGGCGGCCGCTGCCCCGGCGCGAATGAGGATGACGTCCTCTGGACCGCTGTTCGTTGGGCTGATCCTTGCTCACTTCCGGCGCGGGTTCCTTCCTGGATTCCGTTTCCGGGACGAACAGTGATTTCAGCCAGGTAACAAACCGCCCGCGCTCGACCGCAGGACTTTTGCTTTCGGTGCTACCCTTCTGTATCGGCCTTGGCGGGGCAGAGGGAATAATCTGGGCGACAGCGGCTTTTTCGGCTTTGACCGAAGTGCTGGGCGTCGATTTCAGACCCGCTTTCTCGTTTTCGCTTGGTTCCGTGTGCTCCAGCTGGTAACTGGCTTTGCCATCCAGCTCATCCAGATCGGTGGAGCGCAGTCGCTTGATTTCAAAATTGGGCACATCCAGCTCATCAGTGGCGATGACATAAATGGTCGTGCCGCAGCGTTGTTCAATCAGACTGATTTCGTGGCGTTTCTCGTTGAGCAGAAACAGGGCGGAAGCAACCGGCAGATGAGCATGAATGACCTCTGTATTTTCCTTCAGGGCTTCTTCCTCAATGATACGCAAAATACTCAGAGCGGAAGACTGTGTGCCACGAATTTGCCCGGTGCCATGACAGCGTGGACACGGCAGATAATTGGAATCACTGATGGAGGGCCGTAATCGTTGGCGTGACATTTCCAGCAAACCGAAGCGGGATATGCGGCCGACCTGGGTACGGGCGCGATCGTTGCGCAGGGAGTCAGAAAGGCGCGCCTCGACCTTGCGCTGGTTGCGGGTGGAGGACATGTCGATGAAATCGATAACCACCAGTCCACCCATGTCGCGCAACTTCAACTGCCGGGCGATTTCCTGGGCGGCTTCCATGTTGGTGTTGAGTGCGGTTTCCTCGATATCTGCGCCTTTGGTGGCTCTGGCCGAATTGACATCAATGGAAATCAAGGCTTCTGTATGGTCAATGGTCAGGGAACCGCCAGAATGCAGTCGAACCTCGCGATCGTAGGCCGATTCGATCTGATTTTCGATCTGGTAACGTGAAAACAGCGGCGTTGAATCGCTGTACAGTTTCAGACGCGCTGCCATGCTGGGCATGACCTGCTGCATGAATCGCTGCGCGCGTTCGTAGACTTCGGGGTCATCGACCAGTATTTCGGTAATATCGGCCCGGGCATAGTCGCGAATGGCACGCACCAGCAGATTGCTTTCCTGATAAACCAGAAAGGGAGCGGGACGCTCCTGAGCTACCTTGTCGATGGCAGACCATAATTGCAGCAAATAATCGAGGTCCCACTGCAGTTCTTCCCGGCTGCGGCCGATACAGGCGGTTCGGGCGATCAATGCATGCTCTTCGGGCACGTCAAGCTCGGACAGTATGCGCCGTAATTCAGCCCGCTCTTCGCCTTCGATGCGACGAGAAATACCGCCGCCTTTCGAATTGTTCGGCATCAGCACCAGGAAACGACCAGCCAGGCTGATGAAAGTGGTGAGAGCTGCGCCCTTGTTGCCACGTTCTTCTTTTTCCACCTGCACCAGAAATTCCTGCCCTTCCTTAATGACATCCTTGATGCGAACTTGCGACATCGGCGTCCTGTCGCCAAAGTTCTTGAACAGGGTGCGGGAAATTTCCTTGAGCGGCAAAAAACCCTGACGATTGGCGCCATATTCGACAAAGGCGGCTTCAAGGCTGGGCTCGACGCGGGTGA
>QOAV01000166.1 GCA_003972845.1 Gammaproteobacteria bacterium | reverse complement strand
GCTGAAAGTCAACGATATTACCGTCAAGGCGGACAACATCGTCATCGCCACCGGCTCTACGCCCATCGTGCCGGAGCCGTGGAAGGCTTTTGGCGACCGCATCATGACCACGGACGATTTCTTCGAACAGGAAACCTTGCCGGAGAGCGTAGCGGTCATCGGCCTGGGCGTTATCGGACTGGAACTGGGCCAGGCCATGGCGCGGCTGGGCGTCAAGGTCACTGGCGTGGACATGACCGATATACTGTCCGGGCTGTCCGACCCCGATATCAACCAGCAGGCGCGGGAGATTATCGGCAAGGAATTCGAGTTGTGGCAAGGCGCGCCCGCCGAGCTGGAGGAAGCCGACGGCAAGATCAGGGTTCGCGCCGGCGACAAGGAAGTCATTGTGGACAAGGTGCTGGCCGCCATGGGTCGCCGCCCGAATCTGGACCGGTTGAAACTGGAAAACCTCGGCGCGCCACTGGATCAGTATGGCGTGCCGGAATATGACCACGCTACCCAGCGCATCGGCGATACCAGCGTGTTTATTGTGGGCGACGCGGATAACGAGAAACCCATCCTGCACGAAGCGGCGGATGACGGGAAAATCGCCGCATTCAACATACTGGCGGGCGAATCCACGCCATTCCGGCGCAAGACGCCGCTGGCCATCACCTTTACCGACCCCAACATCATTCAGGTCGGCCAGTGCTGGAACAATCTGGATCAGGGCAACATCATTGTCGGCCAGATTCCCATGGGGCCGGTGGGGCGCGCCCTGACCAAGGCAAAAAACCGCGGCCTGCTGAAGGTTTATGTGGAAAAGAACTCCGGCAAACTGCTGGGCGGCGCCATGATCGGCGTTTGCGGCGAGAACATCGCCCATCTGCTGGCCTGGTCAGTGCAACAGGAAAAAACCGTGGTTGATCTGTTGCGCATGCCGTTCTACCACCCGGTCATGGAAGAAGCCCTGCAGGGCGCCCTGCGCAACGCGCTGGGCCAGCTGGAAATCGACCTGCCCAAATACGTGGAAGTCGAACCTCTCCGCTAGTCCCGGCGAGGCCTATGCCCGCCAATCGCTACAGGATATTGAAGTTGCATGCCTGGTGGGTGCTTCCTTATAATGGGGGGTCCTACACAGTAATTATGCCCCATGGCCACACCCATACCGCAAGTCGATATCTACAACGTTGTACAACTGCGTTTCCGGCGCAGGTTGTCGATGCTTGTGGTCGCGGTTTTGTTTGCCGGCACCCTGGCCGCGCTGTATCTGTGGCGAGTTTCGGCGCTGGAAAACGCCAGCCTTGATCGGCAAATTGCCCAGCTGAACACTTCCTTTCAGGAACGCACCACTTACCTGACCGGCCTCATTGAAGTTCTGGAGAGTGAATTCTTTGGCAAACGGGCGGTAAACCTCAACGATGACCAGCGCCAGCATTTGTCCAACTATCGTCAGCGCCTGGTAAAGCAGAAGAAAGTCATGGAGCGCGACCAGATCAATGCCAAAATACGTTATATCGCCAAAAATGTTCGCGAGACGCGCAGCAAGGCCATCGCCGCTTCCATACTGAAATGGGCCAAGGCCAGCCAGATCGACCCGGACATGCTGATCGCCCTGACCTTTATTGAAAGCCGTTTCAATCCCAATTCCCGATCTCACAAAGGCGCCCTTGGCCTGACCCAGGTCATGCCCATGTGGGTGGGCTGCAAGAACCCGCGCGACATTTGCAAACAGCTTTCTTTTCTGAAAACCAGGGAAGACCTGAACGACGTGGACAAGAATATCCGCGCCGGCGCCATCATACTCAAACATTACCTGAAGCAGGCCAAAGGCAAGTGGGATTTCGCCCTGGCTTCCTACAACATGGGCTGGGGTCGCATCGACAAGGACATTCTGGCCGGCAAGGATCTGGACTATGGCTATGCCAAGAAAGTGCTGCGGGTCTATACCCGGCTCAAGCAATCCATACAGGGGGACTCCAGACTGGTGATATCGCGCCCCGGCCCTGTGGGACAATCGGAATCCGTTCTGGCCTTGCGCTAAGTTCTGGCGCCAAACAAGCCCCGCCACCAGCGCTTGCGGTTGCCCGGCAGCGGTCCCTGCAGATGCAGATCTTCCGGCTGTGTTTTACTCAATACCCAGCCCGGCAGGATATCCAGACCGCTGCTGCCGCAGGAAGAGCCCAGGTTGTTCGGGTCGTAAACCTTGATGAAAGCGGGCGCGTCCAGACTGTCTGCGTAAACGATTCCGCAGTAGTCGTGATCGTGATCCCGGCGCAGCAAGACATCCAGCTCGGTTACAAATGTTTTCACCTGCTCACCGCTGGCGGTGTCTTTGGGTGGCTGTTCGCCCACGGCGTACAAATACCAGCCACCATCCGCGTCGGCTTTCACCACCGACCACAAGGCATCCAGATCATCCCAGCTACGCACTCCGGCAAAACTGCCTTTCATTTTTGCAGAAAAATCACTCGTCACGGCATCCATCCGGATCCACCTCATTGATTTGAAGGGCAAGTTTACGATCAACAGGAACAAAAGTCATCCGCTTGTCTTAGCCGAACCCCGTTGTCGTTTCACACGGCCAGCATTTTCGGGTATGTTCACGCGCTCCCGTTACCAAAGCCGGATCTGTCATGAAGCTGTTGTTACGCCCCGCCGTGCTGTTCACCCTGCTGGCAATTTCCATTGCCGCCCACTCCGCAGAAATCGCCAAACTGGATGCTGATTCGCTGAAGCAATATATCGGCAAGGGCAAATGGGTGGTGGTGAATTTCTGGGGAACCCGTTGCCCGCCCTGCATAGAGGAAATTCCCGAACTGATCGGATTTCATGATGCCAATGCGGACAAAAACGCCATGGTGGTCGGCGTGGCGGTGGATTTTCCCAGCTTCGGCATGGCAGACAGGAAAGACGTGGAAACCTTTGTCGATGAAAACCTGATCAGTTACCCGATCCTGCTGGGCAGCGGAGAACTGGTAAAAAGCATTACCGGCGACACCTTGTGGGGCATACCGGCCAGCTATGTCTACCAGCCTGATGGCAAGATCGCCATCAAGCATGTCGGCACCCTGACGCAGGACATGCTGGAACAGTTCATCAGCCACTACAAACCGAAATAGTTTTTTTATTCACGCCCTGCATCTTTATTGCCATCCGCAGCGTAGAGCTTACAGGGAAACAAATCCCTGTTAAAAAAAACGACTGAACGGAGATACCAATGAATCAAGCAAAAAAACTTTCCGGCGTTGCCCTGGCAACCGCTGCCGCCAGCCTGTTCCTGGGAGGATGCGCATCAATGAATGACGGCTCTGGCGCGACAGCGGCAAAAAGCAGCACGGTGCATTGCGCCGGCGTCAACAGCTGCAAGGGAACCAGCTCCTGCAAAACAGCCGACAGCGCCTGCAAGGGCATGAACAGCTGCAAAGGCAAAGGCTGGATTCCGCTGAGCAAGGAAGAATGTGAATCCAAAGGCGGCACCGTTTCCGGTTAGCCCCGCGATAGAGCCAGACAGCATCCGGCTGTCTGGTTTTTTCAGCCTTTTGCCAGTTTAAAGAAAGGCACTACCGTCAGGTAAATCAAACCTGCAGCGATCGCCAGGTAAACCACAAACTGCAGCGGGTCATCACGGACGAGATCTACCAGACTGCGATTCCGGCCCTGCCGTTTCAGCCTTTCAAATCGCGCCCGCGCATCTTTTGCCCGGCGTTCCTCATAGTCATCAATCAGGGCTTTCGCCGCATCATATCGGGACTGGTCCGCCAGCCAGATTGCCGCCGTGCCGATGCCCAGAAACCCGCCGGAAGTTTCATGATAGTCAAAGCCGTTTTCCGACAGCAAAGCACGCACCTCGTCCGCTTCATCATCGGGTACGTTACGCAATCGGAATAATAATTTTGCCATGGGCCGATTATACTCCGCCGATGGAACAACTATCGAGCCAATGGCGCAAGCGCATCATTGACAGCCAGCGCGACGCCTGGAACCGCTATGGCTACCACCCCAATGCGCTGTACTGGAGTAACGAAG
>QOAV01000023.1 GCA_003972845.1 Gammaproteobacteria bacterium | reverse complement strand
GACATGCACGCGGCGCAACTGCTCAGCAGTGTGCTCATGTCCGGCTATTTCATTTACGGGTCGCGGCTGGAAGAGGCCAAGTTACTGACTTACCACGGCGATGTGTATGCGCGTTACCGCAAAAAAGTAGCGGGCATTTTTCCCGTGCCCGGAAAGATATTGTCAAAACGGGAGGCCGATGAGCTGGTCGGGTAAACGCTGCGTTTACACGTCATGCTTGCTGCTGGCCGCGACGATCCCGGTTACTTCGATGGTTGCGTGGGCTACCTGCGGCGCGCGTTTTTTCAGGTCAGTCACCAGATCCTGCACGATTTTTTCGGTGCGCTCCAGCACCGCCTGCACGGCGGCGCGCACGGCAATGTACTCCTTCGCCTCTTCCGTTTCTTTCTTGTAGGCGGGCAGCGCCGCCATCATGCGCTGTTTTTCTTCATTGATTTCCGCCAACAGTCTGGCGGTTACGGCTTCCTCGCGCAGCTCCACTTCCGCCACCAGAATGGTGTGGTTTTCGTCCAGTATGATGGAGCGCAGGTCGTGGTAACGTTCCACCTGCGGATGGTCTTTGACCACCTGGGAGAAAATTTCTTCGGCTTCCTCATCGCGTATGTCGGTAAGAAAACGCATGTTCACCCGGCCCAGGTAAAAAGCGATGCCGCCCAGCATCAGCGCGATCAACACGGAAAACACAATATCCCAGCGCGGCTCGCCGGTAAGCTGCGCCAGGCCGATGCCGATGGCCGCCAGCACCAGGCCGAATACCGCCACGGAGTCTTCCAGCACCACTGCTACCAGAGTCGGGTCATCAGCATTGCCCAGATATTTCAGCGGATTGCTGAAACCTTCAGCGCGCATGCGAATGAGGAACTCCTTCATCGCCACCAGAAACGAATAGCCTTCCAGCAATACGGCGAAGGCCAGCACCCCCAGATTGAGCCAGATGGGCGCGATGGCGACGCCAAACACATGCAACATTTCAGCGGCTTCGTGATGGTCCAGTTGATGCCAGGAATGCCAGGCGTGAGCCAGGCCCAGACCCGCGCCGATGGAAAACAGGCCAATGGCGCTCCACAGATTCCACAAATATTTCTTCTGGCCGTGACCAAAGGCGTAGGCGTCGTCCGACGGTTTTTCCGCCGCCGTCAGGCCCATGAACAGGAAAGCCTGATTCAACGTGTCCATGAGGCTGTGCACGGCCTCGTTCATCATCGACGCGGACTGGCCGAAAAAAGCGGCGATGAATTTCGCCACAGTGACGAAAAAATTCGCGCTGATGGCGGTGATGACGGCGGTTTTCGAGGCGTGAGGCATGAGCTTTCGTTCGCTAAAACGGGAACGCGGATTATGGCTGCTTTTTCGCCTTCATGAAATGACTGTATGGTCTATACTCGGCCTACTTCTTTATTTTCAGGGAAAAAACCACATGCAACTCAGCAATCTCGAAATCGTCCCCGGCCAGCGCATCGTCAAGCATCTGGGGCTGGTGCAGGGCAGCACCGTGCGAGCCAAGCACGCAGGCAAGGACT
This sequence comes from Gammaproteobacteria bacterium, assembly GCA_003972845.1. Lineage (GTDB taxonomy): Bacteria > Pseudomonadota > Gammaproteobacteria > QOAV01 > QOAV01 > QOAV01. The sequence goes on along the minus strand of QOAV01000023.1, from coordinate 2,496 downwards.
TCCTGGCCGGCATCAAGAACATTTTTGGCGGCGAACTCATGGCCTACACCGAACTGCTGCAGGAATCCCGTGAAGAGGCCATGAAGCGCATGGTGGAACAGGCCGAGGCGGTGGGCGCCAATGCGGTGGTCAACATCCGTTTTTCCACCTCGTCGGTAACCATGGGCGCGGCCGAGCTGTTTGCCTACGGCACGGCCGTGGTGCTGGAACCAAGAGCTTGATTACTGATGGCTGATCTATACATATTTCTGATTTTGCTGGCGCTGGGCTTCACCATTGGCACGACCGTGGAAAAACGCCATTTCCGCAGCCTCATCCGGCGCGAAGCCGAGCATGCCGACCTGTTGCTGATCGCATCCAAACTGCCCACGCCTGACCTGAAAATATCCGAAAGCCATCTGGTGGGCGGCAATGCGGTGATTTCCGTGGATTACTTCAAGCGCTTTGTCGCCGGATTGCGCAATCTGGTGGGCGGCCGCATGAACGCTTACGAAAGCCTGGTGGACCGGGCGCGGCGCGAGGCGCTGTTGCGTCTGAAGGACGAGGCGAAACAGCTTGGCGCGGACATGGTGTTCAACATCAAGATCGAAACCGCGTCCATTTCCCAGTCGGCCAACAAGGCCCTCGGTTCCATCGAAGTCTACGCCTACGGCACGGCGGTAAAGACCGCCCGTCAGTGAAGTACGAAAACCCCAAAATACCGGAAGGCATCAACACCACCCGCGAGCATCCGCTGAAGGAATTCGCCATTCTTACCGTTGGTATCTTCGGCGCCCTGATTATCGCTGTTTTTGCATTGGGCTGGGCGGCGCAATGGGCGGCTCCGCATGTGCCTTTCTCCTACGAAAAAGAGCTTTCGCAACGTTTTTTCAAGGATCAGTCTCTGGACAAACCGAACCAGCAGATTCAGGACTGGCTACAACAACTTGCCACCCGACTCGTTGCGGTGGAGGGCCTGCCGCCGGATATGGATATCACCGTGCATTATCAGGATGACGACATCGTCAATGCCTTCGCCACCCTGGGCGGCCATGTCGTCGTGCATCGCGGATTGCTGAAAGAACTGGACAGCGAAAACGCCGTGGCCACGGTGCTGGCCCATGAAATCGCCCATATCAAGCATCGCGACCCGATCATCGCCGCCGGCCGCGGCGTCTCCATCATTCTGGCGCTGACTGCTCTCAGCGGCACCGTCGGCGACGAACTGGCCGGCAAGGTACTCGGCAATGCCGCCATACTCACCAGCCTCAGCTTCAGCCGCGATCAGGAAAGCAGGGCGGATGAAGAAGGCCTGGCAGCGCTGTTTCACGCCTACGGCCACGTCAGCGGCGCCACCGACCTGTTTGCCAGACTGAAAAAAAGCGAAAGCAGTCTGCACCAGCCGGAATTCATGCAGACCCACCCCGGCACCGAAGGCCGTATAGACGCCATCAAGCAAATGGCCCGCGCCAACGGCTGGCCCATGAACGAGCCGGAGAAACCGCTGCCGAATTTCCTGCGCTAATGTCTTTTTTTAACCATTGCAGGGGCGGATTTATCCGCCCGTTCGGTTAGAATTTGCCCCCATGAAAAAACTCCTCAGCATCGTAGAACAGGGCGGCTACCCCGATTTCACCGAGCTTTACCGCGAAGCCGGCTATGAAGTCGAGCAGACCACCAGCATCCGCGAAGCCACCCGCTGGCTGAAAAAGAACGTTGCCGACCTCATCGTCACCGAATTCAACTACGACCCCTATTTCCGCGACCGCCTGAGCAACGTCGAAACCATTGCTTCCATCGCCGAGCGCCATCCCGAAACCCGTCTGGTTGTTCTGGTGGAAAAGGAAGAAGCCGACATGCTCAAACGTCTGGAAGACCAGTACGAATTTGCCGGCACGCTGATTTTTCCCATCGATGAAGCGGCGCTGAAGGCTCTGTTATAGTTTGCTGCTATCCCGACCACTGCCGCAAACCCTCCCGCATGCGCCGGTAATTCCGCAGCATCACCACTGTCTGCATGATCTCGCGCCGGGTGATTTCGGCGAAGGGCAGCGCCACCAGAATCCGGCGCGGGTCGGCATCAAGATCGCCCGCCACCATCAGCGCCGTGCGTTCGCCGTGTTCCGGGGCGAAACCCGCATGCGAAGACAGGTAATTTTCCAGTGACATGATGTCCGCTTGCCAGTTAACCTCGGGTTGTTCATACGCCCCCGTGAAGCGCACGCGCACATGCGCCGGGCTGATGCGTTCGACAATCTGATAATCAGGGGATATCAATGAGTTTCACCGCAAATCTGAAAAAGTGGCTGGATGTGGAGCATTATCTGGCAGACCAGACCGAAACCCAAGCCCCGCCTTACGATCTGCGCCACAGCAACCGCGCCAAGCGTCTGCAAATCCGCGTACTGCCCACCGGCAAGGTGGAAGTGGTCGTGCCGCGCAGATGCAGCGAAAAACGCGCCCACCAGTTCGCCCGCGAACGCGCCGACTGGATAGCGAACACACTCAAAAAAATTG
>QOAV01000157.1 GCA_003972845.1 Gammaproteobacteria bacterium | reverse complement strand
ACTTCATTCTGGATGCCCTTGATTTTTTTCTTCAGTTGCTCCAGCTTTTTCTGGGCGTTCGCTTCCGGTTTGGCATGGATGGCGCCGCAAAAGCCGAGGCTCAGGGCGAGCACGGCGGCTGGAAGCATCCGCAGCAAGGCGCGCGGCCGTCTATCCATAACGAATCAGTGACTGACCGGTCATTTCCGTTGGCGGTTCCAGATCCAGCAATTCCAGAATGGTCGGGGAAATATCTTCCAGCGCTCCGGATTCATGCAATTTGTAATGTCCACCCACATGCAATACCGGTACCGGACTGACCGTATGCGCGGTATGCGGCTGTCCGGTGCTTTCGTCAAACATGAGCTCGGCGTTGCCGTGGTCGGCGGTGATGAGCATCTGGCCACCGGCCTGATTGACTGCCCTGGCCATGCGTTTGATGTTTTCGTCAATGGCTTCGATGGCTTTCACTGCGGCTTCGAAATTGCCGCTGTGGCCGACCATGTCAGCATTGGCGAAATTGCAGATTATGACATTGTGCGAACCGGTTTTTACCGCCTGCACCACGCGATCGGTAATCTGACCTGCGCTCATTTCCGGTTTCTGGTCGTAGGTGGCGACATCCGTGGGCGACGGCACCAGTATACGGTCTTCGTAGTTGAACGGATCGTCTCTGCCGCCATTGAAGAAAAAGGTGACGTGGGCGTATTTTTCCGTTTCAGCCACGCGCAGTTGGCGATAGCCGCGACCGGATAAATACTCGCCCATCACGTTCTTGAGTATTTTCTGTGGGTAGGCGACCGGAATGTCGAAGCCCTGGGAATATTTGGTCAGGCTGACAAACTCGCCCAGCTGCGGCCAGACTTTGCGTTCGAATTCATGGAAGTTTTCTTCGATGAAGGGATAGGTAAGCTGGCGCGCACGATCTGATCGAAAATTCATGTTAATGATGACATCACCGTCCTCCACATGAACCCGTTGCCCGCCTTCAGGCACGATGGCGGTGGCATCGACAAATTCGTCGGTCTCTCCGCGGGCATAGGCATGATTCAGCCCGTGTATGGCGTTGACCGCTTCATGGGGCGCATCTCCGCGGGTGATCAGGTCATAGGTTTTCTGTACCCGGTCCCAGCGGTTGTCCCGGTCCATGGCGTAGTAGCGTCCGATAATTGAAGCAATGCGTCCGGCGCCCAGGCTTTTGATGAGTTCTTCCAGTTTGTTCAAAGACTCGGTGGCGCATTTGGGTGGTGTGTCGCGACCATCGAGAAAAGCGTGTATGTAGACTTTTTTCAGGCCCCGGTCCACGGCCAGTTTCAGCATGGCGAAAATGTGGTCTTCGTGGCTGTGTACGCCGCCGGTGGAGAGCAGGCCGAATATATGCAGCGCCTTGCCGCTGTCGCGGGCACTGTCAACGGCATTGGTCAGGGTGAAATTGTCGAAAAACGATCCAGTGCGAATGGAGCGGCTGATGCGGGTAAATTCCTGATAGATGACGCGGCCCGCGCCCAGGCTCATGTGTCCCACTTCGGAGTTGCCCATTTGTCCGCCAGGCAGGCCCACTGCCGCTTCCGAGGCGTAAATCAGTGTATTGGGATTGGTTGCCCACAGCTCATCCCAGGTCGGGGTGTTGGCGCAGGCGATGGCGTTGTATTCCCGGTTGGCCCGGTAACCCCAGCCATCCATGATCAGCAAAACCAGCGGTTTGTTTATTGTTGTCATTCAGTTGTTCCGGAAGATGCCCCGCGTGAGGGGCGGCTTAACCCGCCATTTTCTCATGCTGATACGCTCTTAGCCAGAGTGCGTCAGAGGTGTTTTAGCGGAAAGTTACCGGCCCCGGAGCCAGCAACGAGTCGCATATTGATATCTTCCTTGAAGCATAATCAGTTTATTAGTGTATAATGTTAGCATTATGGAATTGGGTGCGAGTCTGATGAAGAGTATGCGCTCAGTGGCATTATCTACCACACGGGAATGAAAGACCTATGAAAGATCCTCTGGAAAGCGCTGAAAGCCTGATTTCCAATGAGTCCGATATCCAGATTGCATCGCGTTCCCTGAAGGCGATGGCGCACCCTTTGCGATTGAAGATCTTGTGCATACTGGGTACTTCTGGCGAGGTCAGCGTGCAGGATATCGTAGATCGGGTCGGTTCTTCGCAGAGTAATATTTCGCAGCATCTGTCCATACTGAGGGATAAGGGAATCCTGGTTTCCCGCAAGGAAGCCAACAAGGTTTTCTACAGTATCGGCGACGAAAAAATAGTCTTGCTGATCGGCGCCATGCACAGTGCATTTTGTGCAAACTGACTCGCAATAACCTCCTGCTGAATCCGCCTTCTGACCAGTTTACCTTTGTGGCGACCGGGTATCCCTTGTTTCTCCATGCGGGGGTGTGTCATATTTCGCCAGAATAATCCGGCAAATACCGAGTCTGGCGTGGCCTGAACAGGGCGCCCGCAAGGCGGGTGCTGTCCACAAACGGGGGGATATATGCAATTTGTGATTGATAACTGGCTGTTGTTTCTGGCGCTGGCGATCATACTGGCGCTGCTGCTCGGTGAGCCGCTGAAGCGCAAGATGCTTAACATTGACATGATCAGCGTCGCGGATGTGCCGCGCCTGACCGGCCATGACAATGCAGTGCTGGTGGATGTACGGGAAGACAAGGAATACAAGGCGGGGCATATACCCGACGCACTCAGTGTTCCGCTCAGCGGCTTGAGTAAAAACATCAGCAAGCTGGAAAAATATAAAAACAAACCGCTGATTCTCAGTTGCCGGACACATAATCGTTCCCTGCGCGCAGCGACCATCCTGTCGCGTCAGGGTTTTGAAGACCTGAAAGTTCTGCATGGCGGATTCATGGCCTGGCAGAAAGAAAATTTACCCATCGAGAAATGAGCCGGCCGCAATCGCGGACGCAAACGAAATCAAAGAGAGAGAAAATGGCTGAAGAAAATACCCGGGACACGTCGCAGGACAACCCTCAGAACCAACCGATGTTCAATATCGAAAAAGTGTATCTCAAGGACATGTCTTTCGAGTCGCCGCAAAGCCCCAGCGTTTTCACCCAGGAGGCGCAGCCCCATGGCGACGTAAACCTGGAAGTACGTCATACAGTGCTGGACGAGGAAAAAGGCTTTTACGAAGTAGTTTTGTTCATGCGGGTACAGGCCAAGGAAAAAGAACACACCTGGTTTCTGGTAGAGTTGGAGCAGGCCGGCGTGTTCCTGGTGCGTAATGTGCCGGATGGAGAGTTGCCTAAATTACTGGAAATCGCCTGCCCGAATATATTGCTGCCCTATGCCCGTGAAGCAATATCAGATCTGACCATCAAGGGCGGGTTTCCGCCGATGATGATTCAGCCGGTCAATTTTGAGGCGATGTATTTCCAGAAACTGCAGGCCGCCAAGTCCGGTGGTGCAGAAAATTCAGACGACTCTGCCGAAAAGGTGAAACACTGAACCAAAACCCGCACGCTTCGGAAAATATTGCCGTACTGGGAGCTGGTTCCTGGGGTACGGCTCTGGCTCTGTTGCTGGCGCGCAACGGTTTTTCGGTGTGGCTGTGGGGGCATAACCCGGCGCTGATGGAGCGTCTGCAGAAAGAACGCAGCAATGTGCAGTATCTGCCCGGCGTGCCTTTTCCCGATAACCTGCATGTGTGCGACAGTCTTGCCCGATTTCCGCAGCAAACGCGGCGCTATCTGGTGGTAGTGCCCAGTCATGCCTTTCGCACCATCATGTCGCTGCTGAAGATCGACGTGAAAATATCACCCGACAGCACCGTGGTCTGGGCCACCAAAGGTCTGGAGCCGGGCTCCGCGCGCCTGCTCAGTACGGTGGCGGCGGAAGAACTGGGCGAGTCGATGAAAACCGCCGTGATTTCTGGCCCCACTTTTGCCGGAGAAGTCGCGCGCGACCTGCCCACAGCGCTGACTGTGGCGTCAGAATCTGATCCTGTGGCGGAAGATGTGGCGACCTGGTTTCGCGGCAATCGCGTACGTGCTTACACCAACCCCGATATAGTCGGCGTACAGATCGGCGGGGCGCTGAAAAAC
>QOAV01000115.1 GCA_003972845.1 Gammaproteobacteria bacterium | reverse complement strand
TTGAGCAAAACCCGACAGCGGACTGGCGGCCGGAGCCACCGCCTCCGCCGCGGCCGGTTCCGCGGACTGTATGTCCAGATCAATCAGGAAATCGATGGTCTCGTCCTCGACCGGTTCAGCGGGCGCGGCAGGCGCCGCCGGCGGTTGTGAATCCGCTGTAATCTTGCTGGTGTTTCCCAGCGGGTCGTCCCAGTTCAGCATCATGTTTCTCCTTCTTTCCGGCTTGTTTGCGCCGTTTGTTTCACCGCCCCATCGCTTGAAGGGCGGGGATTCATCGTCATTGCGAGGAACGCAGTGACGCGGCAATCTTCAGGTTTCGGCGTTTGGGTCAGGAGATTGCTTCGCTCTCGCTCGCGATGACGCAAGCCTCCTGACCCCTCACCCGTTTTACTGGCAGGCCTCACATTCGGGGTCCAGTATGGAACAAACCGGAGACTCGGCGCTAACCACATCCGAACGGCCCTCGCCCACATCACCCTGGTCGGCGGTGGAAGTTTTTTCCACCTGGGTGGCGCCCAGTGAACGCAGGTAGTAGGTGGTCTTGAGGCCGCGCACCCAGGCCAGCTTGTAGATGTTGTCCAGCTTCTTGCCGTCGGGCTGGGCCACGTAGATGTTGAGGGACTGGCCCTGGTCGATCCACTTCTGGCGGCGGCTGGCGGCTTCGATCAGCCAGCGCGTGTCGATTTCAAACGCCGTGGCGTATTTTTCCTTCAGCTTCGGCGGGATGCGGTCGATCTGCTGCACCGAGCCATCGAAGTATTTCAGGTCGTTGACCATGACATCGTCCCACAATCCCTCGCGCTTCAGATCCTGCACCAGATACGGATTCACCACGGTAAATTCACCCGAAAGGTTGGATTTCACGTAGAGGTTCTGGTAAGTCGGCTCGATGGATTGCGACACGCCGCAGATATTGGAAATCGTCGCCGTGGGCGCAATGGCCATGCAGTTGGAGTTGCGCATGCCCTGCTCCACCACGCGGTCGCGCAGTTCGTCCCAGTCCATGACGCTGGACTCGTCGATCTGCACATATTTGCCGCGCTCGTCTTCCAGCATCCTGATGGAGTCGATGGGCAGAATACCCTGCGACCACAGAGAACCTTCGTAAGTGGGATAGGCGCCGCGCTCCTCGGCCATGTCGGCGGAGGCGCTGATGGCGTAATAGGACACGGCTTCCATGCTGCGGTCGGCAAATTCGATGGCCGCTTCGGTGGCGTAGGGAATGCCCTGTTTGTACAGGGCATCATGGAAACCCATGATGCCCAGCCCCACCGGGCGGTGACGCAGATTGGAATTGCGCGCCTGCGGCACCGAGTAATAGTTGTAGTCGATGACGTTGTCCAGCATGCGCATGGCGGTGGTGACGGTGCGCTCCAGCTTGTCCAGATCGAGGCCGTCCTCGTCCACATGGGCGGCCAGATTCACCGAGCCGAGGTTGCACACGGCGATTTCGGAATCATTGGTATGCAGGGTAATTTCGGTACACAGATTGGAGCTGTGCACCACGCCCACATGCTGGTTGGTGTAGCGGATGTTGCACGGATCCTTGAAGGCTATCCACGGATGGCCGGTTTCGAACAACATGCCCAGCATCTTGCGCCACAGATCCAGCGCCCTGATCTTTTTGAACACCTTGATCTCGCCCTTTGCCGCCTTGCGCTCGTATTCCTCGTATTTCTCGCGGAAAGCCTGACCGGTGAGATCGTGCAGGCCCGGCACCTCGTCGGGCGAAAACAGGGTCCAGTCGCTTTCTTCGGATACCCGCTCCATGAACAGGTCGGGCACCCAGTTGGCCGTGTTCATGTCGTGGGTGCGGCGGCGCTCGTCACCGGTGTTCTTGCGCAGCTCGAGGAAGTCCTCGATATCGATATGCCAGGTTTCCAGATAGGCGCAGACCGCTCCTTTGCGCTTGCCGCCCTGGTTGACCGCCACCGCGGTATCATTGGCCACTTTCAGGAATGGCACCACACCCTGGGACTGGCCGTTGGTGCCCTTGATGTGCGCGCCGAGACCGCGCACGCGGGTCCAGTCGTTGCCCAGGCCGCCGGCAAACTTGGACAACAGGGCGTTGTCCTTGATGGCGCTGTAGATGCCGTCCAGATGATCCGGCACCGTAGTCAGATAGCAGGATGACAACTGCGGACGCAGGGTGCCGGAGTTGAATAAAGTCGGCGTGGAGCTCATGAAATCGAAGTTCGACAGCAGATTGTAGAACTCGATAGCCCGGGCCTCGCGATCCAGTTCCTTGATCGCGAGACCCATCGCCACACGCATAAAAAAGGCCTGGGGCAGCTCGAAACGCACGCCTTCCGCGCTATGAATGAAATAGCGGTCGAACAGGGTTTGCAGCCCCAGATAGGTAAATTTCTGGTCGCGCTCGGGCTTGATGGCGGCGGCCAGAGTGTCCAGGTCGTAATGCATCAGCTCCTTGTCGAGCAGCTCCAGATCGGAAGCCTTCTTGATATAGGCCCTGAAATAGTCCGGGTAGCGCCCGGCCATCTCCGCCTGGGTCGCGCGCGGCTCACCCAGCCCGAGAAACAACAGGCCGTCGCGGCGGATGTTGTCCATCAGCAAACGCGCCGCCACGAAAGAATAATTGGAATCCTTTTCGATCATGGTGCGCGCGCTCATGACCAGAGCCGAACCCAGATCCTTCTCCGAAATGCCATCAAAAATATTGCGCAGACTGTCTTCCAGCACGGCCTTGCCATCGACTCCCTCGAGGCCGTCCACCGCTTCGGCCACCAGCTTTTCCAGGCGCTCCGTGTCGAGCGCGGTTTTCTCACCGGATTCCAGCACCACGTGGATGGCGCCATCCTGCTTCCCGGCTTTCGGGGTTATCTTTGCTTTTGCGGCGCGTTCTTCCGCGCGTTTTTCCCGATACAGCACATAGGCGCGCATGACCTTGTGCTCGCCGGCGCGCATCAGCGCCAGCTCGACCTGATCCTGCACATCCTCGATATGCACGATACCGCCGTCGGGCATGCGCCGGAACAAACCCTGCGTGACCTGAGCGGTCAGTTTGCTGACGGTATCGTGAATGCGCGAGCTGGCCGCGGCCTGACCGCCTTCCACGGCGAGAAATGCTTTGGTCAGAGCCACCTGGATCTTGGAAGCATCGAACGGCGCTATCTTGCCGTTGCGTCGAATCAGCTTGTAGGCGTTGCCGGAATCGGCAGATATGACGTTGAGTGTATTGTTGTCGGTGAGTTCAAGTTTCACGCCACTGGCGGCGGCTTCCGTGGAGTCGGAGATGGAGTGTTCCATAGAGGTCCTCTTCTGGTGTCAATCTATACGCTGTCCTGTGTGCCTGAAAATCACGCTTCCGGCGTGACCCGTGTTCAGACATGCTGCAGCAATGACCAGCCTCTGTATTCAACCCCTTGCGGGCGCCAATACGGGCCAGTTCTACCCTTTAAAAACCATTCGACAGGCCTGGAAACACCATAACAGAATATCCAGAAAACACGATATAGTGTGTGCGTATCGAATTAGAGACACAAGATAATGTGTGGGCCGGGGGAAATCAAGCAATAAATATTTTCAATACGGACATGTTAGGGCTTGCTATCAAGCCAGGCCGCAATGGTCGATAAAAAAGGTAGAAAAAACCCCCGCAGACCGGTTACAGCCGCACCAGATGGTCCGGCAGCTCGTTGATGTTATCCACCTCTGCGGGGAAATGCTCGATCAGCGTTTTGCCGCTTTTTTCTATCGCCATGAGGAAGCCTTCGGCGACCTGCCCGGCCCGCACCTGGCGGATGAATTCGTCCACCACCGCCTGCCAGTAGGCGTTGTCCACCTTGCTGGCGATGCCCTGGTCGGCAATGATTTCCACATAATGCTCGGCCACCGAGACAAAAAACAGGATACCGGTGCGCTTGCTGGTGAGGTGCACGCCCTGCATGACAAACTGCTCATAGGCCAGACGCCGGGCGCGGCGATGCTTGATATAGCCGGGAATCAGGCGTATGCGCAATGGCCACCACTGGAACAGCAGCGCCAGCACAATGAACACCGCCATCTGTATGGTGTAGGCCATCCAGAAACTCGGCTCCACGCCCCAGCCGCCAAGTTTGAAAACCCCCGCCACCAGC
>QOAV01000013.1 GCA_003972845.1 Gammaproteobacteria bacterium | reverse complement strand
CGGGGCGGTTATAAATATCATGGTCGGGTCAAAGCACTCGCCGATGCCGCCAGAGACGGCGGATTGAAATTTTAGGGTGAATTTGCATGGCTAACCGTTCGGCTCAAACCGCTGGTGACAGTGGACTTCAAGAAAAACTGGTTTCGGTACGTCGGGTTGCCAAGGTTGTCAAGGGCGGCCGCATATTCGGTTTTACCGCGCTGACGGTAGTCGGTGACGGCAAGGGCACGGTTGGCATGGGGCGCGGCAAGGCGCGCGAAGTACCTGTTGCTGTACAGAAGGCCATGGAAGAAGCGCGCCGCAGCGTCACCAGTGTCAATCTGAAAGATGGCACGTTGCTGTATCCGGTCATTGGTGAGCACGGCGCCGCCAAAGTCATTATGCGCCCGGCCTCGGAAGGTACCGGTATTATCGCCGGCGGCGCCATGCGCGCCGTGTTCGAAGTGGCTGGCGTGCGTAACGTGCTGGCGAAATGCATCGGTTCACGCAACCCGATCAACGTCGTGAGAGCGACCATCAAGGGTCTGCAGATGATGAACAGCCCCGAAGATGTCGCGGCAAAACGCGGCAAATCTGTCGAAGACATTTCAGCTTGAGTGATCCGATATGAGCGCTGACAAGAAAATTAAAGTAACGCTGGTGCGCAGCATGAATGGTCGCCTGGCAAACCATAAATCCTGTGCGCGGGGCCTGGGCCTGCGGCGTATGCACCATACTGTGGAAGTGATTGATACACCGCAGAATCGCGGCATGATCAACAAGATTTCCTACATGCTTAAGGTAGAAGAGGTCTGAACATGAGATTGAATGATCTGAGTCCGGCAACCGGTTCGAAAAAGCACGCCAAGCGGGTGGGCCGCGGCATCGGGTCCGGCCTCGGCAAGACCTGCGGACGCGGCCACAAGGGCCAGAAGTCCCGTTCCGGAGGATTTACCAAAGTCGGCTTTGAAGGCGGTCAGATGCCTTTGCAACGCCGTTTGCCGAAGCGTGGATTTCGTTCCATGAGCGCGCCCTACAAGGCCGAAATTCGCCTGCATGAGCTGGCTCTGGTCGGTGCGGATGTGATCGACCTGCCATCCCTGAAAGATGCCGGCATCGTGCCGAAGAACGCGTTGAAAGCCAAGGTGATCCTGTCCGGAAAACTGGACAAGGCAGTAACCCTGAAGGGCATCACTGCCACCAAAGGCGCTGCCGCGGCGATTGAAAAAGCAGGCGGAAAGGTCGAAGTCTAGTGGCCAGGAAGAACCCCAGCGCTGTTTCGGGCATGACCGAATTACGCAACCGGATACTGTTTGTTCTGGGGGCTTTGCTGGTCTACCGTATCGGTACCTTTGTGCCGGTGCCGGGAATCAATCCGGAGGCCTTCGCCACTTTGTTCGATCAGGCCAAGGGATCGATCGTTGACGTATTCAACATGTTCTCCGGCGGCGCGCTGAAACGTCTGTCGGTGTTTGCTCTGGGTGTCATGCCTTATATTTCATCGTCCATCATCATTCAGATGATGACTTCAGTGATTCCGCATCTGGAACAGCTGAAAAAAGAAGGTGAAGCCGGGCGCCGCAAGATTACACAATACACGCGCTATGGCACGGTGGCTCTGGCTGTATTTCAGGCCATCGGCATTGCCGTGGCGCTGGAAAGTCAGAAGGTGGGTGGCGTGCCGCTGGTGCCGCTGGGCGGGCTGGGGTTCAAGATCAGCACTGTATTCAGTCTGGTCACCGGAACCATGTTCCTGATGTGGTTGGGTGAACAGATGACCGAGCGCGGTGTCGGTAACGGCATATCGCTTATTATTTTCGCCGGTATCGTGGCCGGCCTGCCGAACGCCATCGGTGGTACGCTGGAACTGGCGCGCACCGGCACGTTCTCGCCACTGGGCGTACTGGCTCTGCTGGTCGGCGCCATCGCCCTGATCTGGTTCGTGGTGTATGTGGAGAAAGGCCAGCGCCGCATCACCATCAATTATGCAAAGCGTCAGCAGGGGCGCAAGATGATGGCGGCGCAGAGCAGTTACCTGCCGCTGAAATTGAACATGGCGGGCGTGATTCCGCCCATATTCGCTTCCAGCCTGATACTGTTTCCGTCCAGTATTGCCGGAATGCTGGGTACGGGTGAAGGCATGGCCTGGTTGAAAAACATCTCCACCAAACTGTCGCCGGGCGAACCGATTTACACGCTGATGTATGCCGGCATGATTATCTTTTTCTGCTTCTTCTATACGGCGATGATTTTCAATCCCCGGGAGATTGCGGACAACCTGAAGAAATCCGGCGCGTTCATACCGGGTATCCGGCCCGGCGAGCAGACCACCCGATATATTGATACAGTGGTCTCACGCCTGACTCTGGCGGGTGCGATATATATTACTTTCGTGTGCCTGATACCGGAGTTTCTGATCGTAAAATGGAATGTACCGTTTTATTTCGGCGGCACGTCGTTATTGATTATAGTGGTGGTGACCATGGATTTCATGGGGCAGGTTCAGTCCTACCTGATGTCACACCAGTATGGGAGCCTGATGAAGAAGAGCAACTTCACAGGCGGTTTTGGTACGCCTCGTTAGGATGGGTCCGCAAGGATTCCGCCTGACCCGGCCTGGAGTTATGGGAAATGAAAGTCAGAGCATCTGTTAAAAAAATGTGTCGGAACTGCCGCGTGGTCAGACGCAAGGGTGTCGTGCGCGTGATCTGCAAGGACCCCAAGCACAAGCAGCGCCAGGGCTAGTTGCTGGCCGAGTCAAAACAACACTTGAATTAGAGCGGGCGCGTCTTTAGAATCACGCGCCCTTTGAAGCGCCTCGGGGCGAGTTGGAGAAACCGAATGAGAATAGCCGGTGTAAATCTGCCGAATCACAAACATGTGGTCATCGCGTTGACGTCGATTTATGGCGTGGGCCGTACGACAGCGAAGAAAGTCTGCGAAACGGTCGGCGTGGATCCGACCACCAAGGTCAAGGATATCGCTGAATCCGAGGCAGAGAAATTTCGCGCCGAGATTCAGAAACTGACTATTGAAGGTGACTTACGGCGCGAAGTTTCCATGAACATCAAGCGATTGATGGATATGGCGTCTTATCGCGGCATTCGTCACCGCCGGGGTTTGCCTCTGCGTGGGCAGCGTACGAAAACCAATGCGCGCACCCGTAAAGGTCCGCGTAAACCGATCAGGAAATAGAGCGAAACATTATGGCCAAGGCTAGCGAGAAATCGTCCAAGAAAAAGCGCAGCAAGCGTATCGTCACGGACGGTATTGCTCACATTCAGGCGTCGTTCAACAACACCATTATCACCATTACCGATCGTCAGGGCAATGCGCTGACATGGGCTACCGCGGGTGGTTCCGGTTTTCGCGGGTCACGTAAAAGTACGCCTTTCGCCGCGCAGGTCGCGTCTGATCGCGCCGCCAAGGCCGCCGCGCAGGATTACGGGATGAAAAGCGTCGAAGTGCGTGTCAAAGGCCCTGGTCCTGGCCGCGAGTCGGCAGTGCGTGCCCTGCATGCTGCAGGATTCGAAGTGACTCAAATCATGGACGTGACACCCATACCGCACAACGGTTGTCGTCCTCCCAAACGCCGCCGCGTTTAATTCGGAGTTTTACTCATGGCAAGATACATTGGACCAAAATGCAAACTGGCTCGTCGCGAAGGCACAGATCTTTATCTGAAAAGCCCGGCGCGTCCGCTGGATTCAAAATGCAAACTGGATACCCCTCCCGGGCAGCACGGCGCGCGTCGTCTGAGACTGTCTGATTACGCCCTGCAGTTGCGCGAAAAGCAGAAGCTGCGCCGCATCTATGGTGTGCTGGAGAAGAAATTTCGCAGCTACTACAAGGAAGCCGCGCGGCAGAAAGGCAATACCGGTGAGAATCTGTTGCGCTTGCTGGAGGGCCGTCTGGACAATGTGGTCTATCGTATGGGTTTTGGCGTCACCCGCGCTGAAGCGCGTCAGCTGGTAACCCACAAGGGTATTCTGGTGAATGGCAAGCAGGTCAATGTGCCTTCCTATCAGGTCAAGGCTGGCGATGTCATTGAGTGCAAGGAAAAAACCAGAAACCAGTTACGGGTCAAGGCCGCTCTCGAAATCATGGAGCAAATTGGCTTTGTTGACTG
>QOAV01000222.1 GCA_003972845.1 Gammaproteobacteria bacterium | reverse complement strand
TATGAATTTTATAGTTTCCGGGTATGCTACGGCTTGCTGCCGTTCCGGTAAACGTTAATCCCGAAAAATATATGACGAACAAGCACCGATTTTATTCATGAAACCCGATCACTCCGTACCGCGTTCGGATCCGACCCGCAGCGACTGGCAGACGATTCACACTCTGTTCCCCTACCTGTGGAGCTATCGCGGGCGTATTCTGGCCGGGCTGGTATTTCTGATTTTCGCCAAACTGGCCAACGTCGCGGTGCCGATCACGCTGAAAAAAGTCGTCGATGCGCTCAGCCCGGACCTGAGCAATCCCTATATCGTGTTGCCGCTGAGCCTGCTCATCGCCTACGGCTCATTGCGCTTTCTCACCATATTGTTCAATGAATTGCGCAACCTGGTGTTCGCTCGGGCTTCCGAACACACCATCCGGGCGCTGGCGTTACGCGTGTTTGACCACCTGCACACTCTGTCGTTGCGTTTTCATCTGGATCGGCAGACCGGCGGCCTGTCGCGGGATGTGGAGCGCGGCACCCGCTCCATTTCCCTGATCATGCGCTACCTGGTGTTCAACATCATTCCGACTTTCTTCGAAATTGCGGTGGTGACGGTCATTTTGCTGATTAATTTCCGCCCGGCTTTCGCCATCGTGACATTGATCATCGTTGCAGTGTATTCGGTCTTTACTCTGGTCGTCACCAACTGGCGCACCCGCTTCCGGGTGGAAATGAATCGCTCCGAATCCAGCGCCAACACCAAAGCTATCGACGCTTTGATCAACTATGAAACAGTCAAATATTTCGGCAATGAGCAATTCGAGGCGCAACGCTATGACCAGGCGCTGTCGCACTGGGAAGACGCCTCGATCAAAAGCCTCACCAGTCTGGCCTTCCTCAACGTCGGTCAGGGAGCGATTATCGCCATCGGCCTGACCATCCTGCTGGTCATGGCCGGCCAGAGCGTATCCAGCGGCGAAATCAGCCTGGGTGATTTCGTCATGATCAACGCCTTTCTGATCCAGCTCTATATTCCGCTGAATTTCCTCGGCTCGGTGTTCCGCGAACTGAAGCACTCTCTGGTAGATTTGCAACGCATGTTCGACCTGCTGGAAGAGCCGACTGAAATCATGGAGAAACCGGATGCCCGCCCCCTGGTCGTAGACAAGGGCGAGGTGCGATATGAGCACGTGGATTTTGCCTACAACCCCGACCGCCAAATTCTGTTTGATGTGACCTTCACCATTCCAGCGGGCAAAAAAGTCGCGGTGGTTGGCACTTCCGGCTCGGGTAAATCCACCCTGGCGCGGCTACTGTTCCGGTTTTATGAGGTCACCAACGGCTGCATCTGCATCGACGGTCAGGACATTCGCGATGTCACCCTGGACAGCCTGCGCGCCGCCATCGGCATCGTGCCGCAGGATACCGTGCTGTTCAACAACACCATCGGCTACAACATACGCTATGGCAAGCCCGACGCCAGCGATGAGGACATTATCCGCGCGGCGAAACTGGCGCACATTCACCATTTCATCGAAGCCCTGCCCCGAGGCTACGACACCATGGTGGGCGAACGCGGACTGAAGCTGTCCGGCGGCGAAAAACAACGCGTCGCCATTGCCCGCACCATACTGAAAAACCCGAAAATACTCATATTCGACGAAGCCACCTCGGCGCTGGACAGTCACTCCGAAAAAGCCATTCAGAAAGCGCTGAACGAAGTTGCCGCCAACCGCACTACCCTGGTCATCGCCCATCGCCTGTCCACCGTCACCGATGCGCATGAAATACTGGTAATGGAACATGGACGCATTGTCGAACGCGGGCCACACCGCGCATTGCTGGCGGCAAACGGCATCTATACTCAAATGTGGAAATTGCAGCTGGAAGAGAACAATCTGGCCGCACCGGAGTCGGACCAGGCATCAGAAACTGCAAAGGAAGCAGACCATTGACCATGACAGAGAAGGAAAACAAACTGGAAGAGCTGGTGCTGCAGGAAGCCATCGTCAGCGCTACCGGCATCAACGCGGAAATGTTGCAGATCGGCATCAAGGGCGATCCGTCCATGCGCGAAACCGCCCTCGTACGCGAACGCTACGACAGCCCGCTGGACAAAATCTACCAACAACTGGAACCGGTGTTAAAAGACCTGCTGTTGAATCGCGGTATCTACCAGCTGTTCATTGGCTTCAACAACGCCGAAATCCGTACGCGTTCGCTGTTTGATCCGTTGCGCGAAGAGATCCATGCTGCCGAAAAACTGGTGAACAACGACTATGTGGAACGCCACTTCCCGCCCATTCCCTACGAAGAAAAAATCGCCGCCATGCGCGAGATGTACAACCAGCTCTATTCCAGCGAGCTGTACCGCAAACTGCCGAAACACTGGCAAAGCATAGTGCGCAAACGCCATGATTCCTGGCAACCTATGGAACAAGAGGAAGTCTTGACCATCCTCTCCACTCTCAGCTCCATGCGCAACATGCCGGAATTCTACTTACGCAACGCCACCATCTCCGTGGTGCAATCCGTGGTGCGCATGCAATTCAACTGCGACGGCACGCAGATTGTGCGGGCAAAGGATTTCCAGCAGTTTATTGAGGATAATATGCCTTGAATACAATCCGTAGGGCGCATTAGCCGTAACGCCATACGCTGAATGGGTTGCATTCCGGAACACCCAATCGTATTGGGCCTCTCCCATGGGGCAGGCGGCTCCCCCTGCCCGCTCTGCGTCAGTTTCAGCTTTTGTCCAGCGGTTCCTTCACGCCCGTTATCATGGCCTTGACCAGGTTTTCCCGGTGCATGCGGCTGGACACAATGACGCCCAGTATGTGCAGGATGATAAGCAACATGGTGATATTAGCGGCAACTTCGTGGATTTCTTCCCAGAATTCCTCGCCAGATTCACCTTCGCCGGATTCATGCTCGTCTTCTTCGCGATTTTCGTAACCCTCACGTTCGTCATCGTCATCGGCATCGGCATCGGCATCGGCATAGGCTACGGTGATCACGGACATATCCCCAGCCAGCGGGCCGTAGCCCTCCTCGCCGTAAACCTTCAGGCCGGTAATGGTGGTAACAGCGATCATGGTCAACAGGGCTACCACCATATATCCACCCGCCGGGTTATGACCGTCGTAATGCGGAGCCTTGCCGCTCAACATGGCCATCATGTAGCCAGTGACTTCGGATGGACGGCGAACAAAATCGCTGAACTGCGCGTGTTTTGGCCCGACGAATCCCCAGACGAAACGGGCGACAATCAACACGCCGATGGCGTAGCCCGCATATATATGCAGCGTGTTTTCTTCCTCACCGGTGAAATAAGTCACAACGAATAAAATCACCAGCGACCAGTGAAACACCCTGATAAACAGGTCCCAGACCTTCACTCCTGTTCCTGACATGACTTTCTCCAGTTCTCTTATGGATGGACATTCACTGTAACGTCGCCAGCTTAAACAAAGCTTAATTCCGGCCTGATGTTTCTCTGAATATCCGTTAAAGCCGTCCTTTTTTAAGTTTGGCTTAAGCAAAGTCCCACATAATCCTCTGAATATTAGCATTTCATTATATTTTTTCGGGGCGAACAGCATGAGCAGAATCAGACACGGCATAGAAAGCGGATTCAAACGCATGGCCTACCTCATCGTACGACGCAAATACCTGTTCCTTGTAGCGATGCTGATCCCGTTCCTGTTTCTTGCCTCAGGCATGCCGAAGACGACCATCGACACGTCCACCGAAGGCTTCCTTTATGAAGCCGATCCGGCGCGGGTGGCCTACAATGAATTCCGCGATCAATTTGGTCGCGACGAGAAGATTGTTGTCGCTATCAAGACTCCGGGGGTTTTCCAGTTTCCCATACTGGAAAAGCTGCGCGCGTTGCAAAATGATCTGGCGGAAAATACCCCGCATCTGAATGACATCAGCGGTCTTATCAATGCTCGCAACACGACGGGTAACGAAGACAGCCTGATCGTGGAAGACCTGTTCGAGCACTGGCCGGAAAACCAGGCGGAACTGGACAAAATTCGGGAAACGGCGTTGAACAACCCTTTATTCACCAATCTGGTGATCAATGAAGACGCAACTTTCACCGCCATCGTGCTGGAATCCGACACCTACAGCACCGAATCACTGAGTGAGGACGATCTGCTCGCGGGGTTT
>QOAV01000223.1 GCA_003972845.1 Gammaproteobacteria bacterium | reverse complement strand
GGAATTTTTCAGCGTGTTGGCGAGCAAGTCAGAGCGGCGGTGGATCAGCGGGCGGCTGCTGCGGCCATTATCCCGGTGATTGTTTCTCTGTTGCTGGATGATGCCGGGTTAACTTGCCCGGCGGATTTTACCCTGGGTGATGTAAGGACGGCCCTGGTAAGGTAAAGGTCGCTCTGATTTGCGGTGAAGTTCGCCGCTTAATCAGACATTCCTGAACGACCTCCCTCAATCTTCCAGCCACTCACTCAGCGCATCAATCACCTGCCGCGCCTGTTTTTCGCTGGAAATATTAAATTTGGATTTCGGCTGGTATGCGCCGTCACGCTTCTGGTAGCGGCGAATGGTGAACTTGTCGGGGCCGTATTCGCCCTTGGCGTTGTTCCAGTCCTGATAGCGGTAGATGATGGTGGTCCAGGCGCCTTTGGTGAGGATTTTCTTGTCCAGCTCCCGGACGGTTTCGATATCGCCTTCCTTCCAGCTTACGGTAAGTTCTTCAACGGTTTCGGCCATGAGTTGGTCCCTT
This sequence comes from Gammaproteobacteria bacterium, assembly GCA_003972845.1. GTDB lineage: Bacteria > Pseudomonadota > Gammaproteobacteria > QOAV01 > QOAV01 > QOAV01. The sequence continues at coordinate 3,637 of QOAV01000223.1, read as the reverse complement.
TTTACGGTTGGTTTGAATTGCCGGCTGGCAAGTTTCCACATTCTCGATGGAAAATCCAGTAGTAACGGATTTCAGCCTTTTCCGGTTCGTTTCATGTTCGCGGTCTGGGGCCGGCTATTGAGCGTTTTCGCTCGGCGGAGGTATCCGGCTGATGGATTCCCTAAACTTTCTGGACTGGCCCGGGCGGGTGAGCCAGACGGTGATGCCGAGGCCCAGCATTGTCATCAGGGCCAGTAGCCAGTCGGGCAGCGCGCCGAAAGCTTTTTTGCCAATTTTTCCAGCGCGGCTGAGTATGCGGATTTTCTTTGCCAGTCTGCCAACATTGGCGCCGTTTTTGCCGATGCGTTTGATGCCGTTCTTGCCGAAGCGGGTGGCAAGGACGTAGGTGGCTTTCGGATCAACGCTGGCGGCCTTGCTGATTTTTTTCAGTTCGGCGGCGCTATCCACATTCCGCATCACGGTGCTGAACGGCCCCGGGCCGAGTTTTTTGCCGGCCTTGCCGAAGTCCTTGAGTACATCCGACAGGGCGCCAAACTTGCGCGTTTTCAGCGCCTGCTTGCCGGTGGTTTTCAGGCTGGAGATGAACGGCTTGCTCAGCGAGCCGGTGCGCTTGAAGGCTTTCATCATGCTTGGCGCCCAATGTATTTCGGGCGCCAGGCTGGCGGCAAGGCCGGCGGCGGACAGCGCCATGATGAATTCGTCACCGTCTTTGGTCTTCCACTGCTTCCAGCCCTGCACCACCAGGTCGCGTATATCGCCAATGACGAAAAGATCCAGCGACAGCGAGCCGAGAAAACTGGCCGCATCATCTGGCTCGCCGCTCCAGGCGCCTTTGGCGAACTGATGCAGTTTACGCTTGTTTGAGTTGATTTGAGCCGTGGCCGAATCGGCTACGGCCTGTGCCTTCTGCGTATCGCCGCTATCCGGGTGTTCCAGCACGAATTCCGCCATGATTCGGGCGTCCGCCGGCCGGTTTTGCTCCAGCGCTTGCCGGGCCTGATCATCCAGGGACGAATCCAGTGTAAGCAGGCCGTTATGCCTCGACCACAGCTCCGTTGCGGAGGCGGCGCTGAGTAGCAGCAAAACGAAAATGAAGCCGAATTTGAGGAATAGTCGCATCATATGGCCGGGAAATTATCGCCGCTCCTGCACTTTGTTATCAAGGATGGCGCTAGTGCAGAAAACGCAGGAGCAGTTTTCTGCCCGTACATCCTGTACATAAAAAAGGACCCCGCGGGGTCCTTGAGTCATGGGGGTTTTGCGCATTGATTACAATGCTATAACGCCCTTCATGTTTTCCAGCGCCTTTTTCTCGATCTGGCGAATGCGCTCGGCGGATACGCCATATTCGTCGGCCAGGTCATGCAGGGTCGGCTTGTCTTCGCCGAGCCAGCGGCGCGCAACGATGTCGCGGCTGCGGTCGTCCAGCGTCGCCAGGGCCTGTGTGATCTGACCATGCTGGTCATCATCACTGTCGGACTGCATCACCAGATTGGCCGGATCATCGGATTCGCGCGTCAGCCAGGCCGATGGCGAGTAGGAGGCGCGGTTGTCGTCGGCGTCGTCGCCGACGTCAAAAGCAACATCCTTGCCCGACAGACGCGACTCCATTTCCAGCACATCTTTCTTGCTCACGTTCAACCTGTCCGCCAATGCGTCAACTTCGCCGTTAGTCATCCAGCCGAGGTGCGACTTGCTCTTGCGCAGGTTGAAAAACAGTTTGCGCTGGGCCTTGGTGGTGGCGACTTTAACGGTACGCCAGTTACGAATGACAAATTCATAAATCTCGGCGCGAATCCAGTGCACGGCAAAAGCCACCAGACGTACACCCCGATCCGGGTCAAAATTCTTGACCGCCTTCATCAGGCCAATATTGCCTTCCTGAATCAGATCCGCCTGCGGCAGGCCATAACCCACGAAATCGCGCGTGATCTTGATGACATAGCGCAAATGCGATTCCACCAGCTGACGCGCCGCGTCGAGATCGTTCTCGTCACGCAGCTTTAACGCCAGCTCATGTTCTTTGTCCGCCGACAGCATCGGCGCCTTGCTTGCCGCCTGAATGTAGCTGCTCAGGCTGTTTTCCGACAGATTCGCTGTCAGAGCTATCGTGTTACTCATATCCTTTTCCTCCCAAATTCTTGCATGAAGCGGTAATGATGCCCATATAGTACCATTACCGTCCTGATTTAGCACTCGGTAAGTGAGAGTGCTAAGGCGGTGTTTTGTTCCCGTGGAGACAATATATTTTTTTGAATGATGAAGGGGCGCAATCCGAGCCATTGCGAACGCAGCGCGGCGATCTCGCGACCAGTGCGCTGTCGTTCCAGATTGCCGCGTCGCTTTGCTCCTCGCAATGACCAGTGGGCAGCAGCAGGCCGTCAGGGGCTTCGCGCGGGTTCAGGTGATGATTCCCGATCCCGGACTGAAACCCCTACTTCTTCAACACCTCCGCATAAGCCGATTCCGAAATGGCGTTCCATTGGGTGTTTTTCTCCTGAAACGCCTTGAACGCGCCATAAACCTTGTTGAAGCCCGGGTCTTTGGCGGCTTCTTCCTCGAACACGGTTTGCGCCAGCTTTTTCAGCTCGTCGGTCACGGCAGTGGGGAATTTCAGCACTTCCACGCCCTTGGCTTTCAGATCTTCCAACGCGTCGAGGTTCTTGGCCTCGAACTCCGCCAGCATGCGCACGTTGGTGGAGTCCGCGGCCTTCTCCACGATCATTTTCAAATCATTGGGCAGGGAGTCCCACGCCTTTTTATTGACGATCAGCTCCATCACTGAACCGGGCTCGTGCCAGCCGGGGTAGTAATAATATTTCGCCGCCCTGTACAGGCCCAGACGTTCGTCATGGAACGGGCCGACCCATTCGGTGGCGTCGATGACGCCGCGCTCCAGCGCCGTGTAGATTTCGCCGCCGGCCATGAGCACCGGGTTGCCGCCGGCCTTGGCCAGCACCTTGCCGCCCAGCCCCGGCAGGCGCATTTTCAGGCCCTTGAGGTCGTCAACCGTGTTGATTTTCTTGTTGAACCAGCCGCCCATCTGCACGCCGGTATTGCCCATGGGGAATGGCACCAGGCCGTGCGGCGCATAGGTTTCGCGCCACAAATCCAGGCCGCCGCCGTAATACATCCACGAATTCATGCCCTGCGCGTTCATGCCGAACGGTACCGAGGTAAAAAACTGCGCCGCCGGAATCTTGCCCGCCCAGTAATACGCGCCGCCGTGGCCCATCTGCACCGTGCCGCTGGACACCGCGTCGAAGGTCTGCAGCGGCGGCACCAGCTCGCCGCCGGCGTACACCTTGATGTTGAGGCGGCCATTGCTCATGGTCTTGATATCTTTCGCAAATTGCTCCACGCCGGTCTGGAAAATGGGGAAATTCGGCGGCCAGGTGGTGACCATTTTCCAGTTGTAAACCTTGGCGGGCGTCTCCGCCGCGCTGGCGTCTTTTGGCAGGGGCGGCTCGTTCTTGCCGCAGGCGGAAAGCAACAATGCGGTGATGAAAACAGCGAGAATCTTTTTCATGGACGTATGCTTGCTCAATGGTTAAGTGGCGCGATTATAGCAACTCGGTATCGTCGTGGCTGTAAGCCGGCGCGCAACAGCACAGAATCACCAGATCGGCGTCGCCGG